>JAYYJC010000482.1:0-13975 GCA_036146655.1 Myxococcota bacterium
ATTTTATTTTGAACCATATACAAAGTTTCAAGACGAATGAGCCCTGACAAAGGGCTGAGATCCTCAAAGCCTTTCCCATAAGCCGTCAACCCTTTTAGATTTTCCATTTCTTGGAGTGCACGAAGGTCTGAGACCTGTTCAACCGGCGTTAAATTAATATCTGTAACGGTGGCGAGCTTTGCCCAGGCACTCGTACAGTCAGCGGTTTCCACAGCAGCCATAAGTGCAAGAGCAGTTGCATCTTTTGATTCACAAAGCTGAAGGTATACCGTCCCCTCCCCCTTTGGAGATGCTGAACCTGAAACAACGGGTTCACTACGCACACAGGCGAATATGAATGACAGAATAAGCATGCCCTGTCTTAACCTGAAAATTGATAAAAGGAAGGTGCATCTGGACCGAGTGGTAGACCCAAAACCATCCAGATTACCAACATAAACGACCAACCAATTAAAAAGGCAATGGAATAGGGCAACATCGCAGAAAGCAATGTTCCCACACCGGCACGCTTATCGTATCGCTCAGCAAATACAATAATGATGGGCAAATACGGCATTAAAGGGGAAATAATATTGGTACAGGAGTCTCCCACTCGATAAGCGGCTTGCACAAGCTCGGGTGAGAATCCCATCATCATGAGCATTGGGACAAATACTGGCGCCATAAAGGCCCATTTGGCAGATGCAGATCCCACAAAAATGTTCATTGATGCAGAGACCACTAGAAATGCAAGCAAAAGTAAAATGCCACTTAGCCCAATATCCGATAGCAAGGACGCCCCTTTGACCGCAAGGATTGGCCCCATGTTTGACCAGTTAAAGTAAGCCACAAACTGCCCTGCAACAAAAGCAAGGATAATGTAAGAACCCATGGAAGCCATGGCATCTGTTCCCATTGCCGCAATGTCTTTATCACTTTTTATGGTGTGCATTAGACGGCCATATGTGAGGCCAGGAATGATGAACAGGATGGTGATGAGTATCTCGATGGATGAAAAGAACGGCTGAAGGGTGGTAATGAAGCTTACATCCGGGTCTGACATGTCTCGAAGTGGTGAAGCAGAAGAGAGCGCCAACACGGCCAAAATGAACATAACCGCAATGGCACTGATCATAGACATGCCAAATGCCTTTCGTTCTCGAGCCGTCACATCCCCCTGATCCATGCTGGAATTGTTGCTCGACATAGAAGAGTCCCACACCCCAAGTGACGGCTCGACCACATAGTCAGTGACGAGAGTGCCAATCACCGTGATAAGTCCAACAGAAGCCACCATAAAATACCAGTTGCTCGCTGCGTTCACAAGATAATCAGGATCGATGGCCTGAGCGGCTTGTTCTGTGAGACCTGCAAGCATTGGATCCAGACCAGTAATGATCAAGTTGGCGGAATAACCACCTGATACCCCTGCATATGCGGCTGCAAGACCCGCTAAGGGGTGGCGACGAACACCTGCAAACACAAGGGCACCCAGAGGAGTCAGTACGATGTAGCCAGCATCTGCCACCATTGACGACATGACGCCCGCAAAAACAATGGTGGCCGTGATCAAACTGTTGGGAACACTGGTCACCAACAACTTCAGGCCTGTGACAATAAAGCCTGTTCTTTCAGCAATACCAATTCCTATCATCACAGTCAAAACCGGCCCAAGTGGCCTGAACTGAATAAAGTTATTGACGGCATTGGTCAGCATCCAGCGAATGCCTTCTCCAGAAAGCAGAGACTGAATGCTTTTGGTTTCGATTTCACCACTGCGCGACACCACATCGGCATTGATCCCCGAAAACAGTGCAGATAAAACCACAACAGCCAATGAAAGTAGAAAGAAGAGAGTCAATGGGTCAGGAAGGCGATTGCCCAGTTGACCGAGACGCGTCAGGGAGGCGCTTAAGGCCGTTGCTTTTTTCACAGATAACCTCGATGGCTTGAACACTATTGTCTTCAGTGTACACAATGGCGATGGAAAAAATCCATGTCTAATTGTAGCTTCTGTTCGACAGAGCATATTTGTTGGAATAGACTGTGGGTGTCCAACCTAACCTACGGAGGCCCATTATGGCCACACTGACATTGACTAAGGATGCATTAGAGAGCACCATCAATGACAAACCCATCTTAATTATTGACTTCTGGGCGTCATGGTGTGGACCCTGTCTTCGCTTTGCACCCACATTTGAAGCCGCTTCTGAAGCCAACACTGACATTTGCTTTGCAAAGGTCGACACCGAGGCGGAACAAGAGCTGGCTGGCATGTTTGGAGTTCGAAGCATACCGACTTTGGCTGTTTTCAGGGACGGCATACTGATTTACAAAGAAGCAGGTGCCCTTCCCCCTGCCGCATTCGATCAATTGATAACTCAAGTGCGAGAAGTTGATATGGATGATGTGCGACGCCAAATTGCCGAAGAAGATCAGTCAGGTGACAACGCATAGGAGCTTCAGTGAAAAAAAGGGTTCTGATTGGGTCTGTCCTTAATAACGACCCAACGACATTATCAGCTTTTTTTCAAGCCCTGTCGCAAATCAAGAAGGCAGAGCATCAAGTCGCCTTTGCCTTTATTGGTGTTCGCTTGACTCCACTAAGCCAGCTGATGGTTCGTTTATTTTTATTTCGGCATCCTGGATTTGTGGAAACCCACTACATACAGAAAGAAGCGCTTCAATCTGTTCCTCAAGAACTTCGTGGTGACTGGCACTTCGCATTAAGCCGAAACCGACTTATTCAAGAAGCCATTGAATGTCACGCAGATGCTGCGCTTCTGGTCGAGGTGGACACACCGCTTAGGCCAGAGACACTGACAGAACTTCTGGACACTGAATACCCTTGGATTGACAAACTTGTCTTTGATGGGGACCACCCCTTGGCCAGCCCGACTGTGGCTCAACCCATTGAAGACATCGACCCCCATTTCTTTGATGCACATGAATTTGGAACCATTGCAAGTGCCGGAAGTTGCATGTTGCTCCAAGGAGACGGACTAAGCCCCGTTCTCCGTTATCAATTTTTTCACACGCTCGGCCTTCCACGGCCAGATCAACACTTGGCAATACGGGCAATAAAGACAGGCATCGATCGAATCATTGACACCCGTCATCCACTCCAAAAAAGACCGAAAGTTGCGGTAAAGCCAGGCTCACTAAAATGGTTCATAGAAGGCGCTTGTGCTTTGCTGGGGTACACACCGACTTCAACAGGTAAAGAGGGTGTCTCTTATTTGTGCGAAGCCCTTCGCGCAAAACGGCTTGCTGATGCCCCCCAACTTGCCAAAGAGTTTCAATCGGCTCAAATTTCTTCTCACATCCATGTGGTCAGTGCAGAACAGAATTCGGAACGGGACGATCAATTGGATTTATTTGCCATACAAGAGCTTCAGACAGACGACCAAGTCGAACATCACATTCTCGTAATCCATGTATTAACTGTGATGGAAGACACGGTTCGAACCATAAATGGCATTGAAGTGTCAACACTTTTGGAATCCGAGTTGCCGACCATTCAAGGAACGAAAAAGCAACGGTACGCCATTCCTCCAATTGACAATGGTCCTCAACAAAAAGAAGCCAAGGAACATACGCAGCATGTTGATGCCTCGGCGGCCAAAATGCTGAAAAATTCCGTCAGCGGCCTTAAAGTGTATCGACTTCCAAATTAGCCTTGTTGTGAAAAGCAGAACTGAACAAAATTAATCGCTTGCTGCTCAAGAAGTTCGTTGATGTCAAACTCTTTGGGATCAAGCTTTTTGATTTGCCCGCTTTCATAATCCCATCGTTGGTAAATCCGATTGATAAAAACACGCTCATTAAACTGAAAAGCATTTCGATATCCCATGACGCCTTGAAGATGTTCGACAGCTCGCAAGCCCCCCCACGCACCGGCAGCCACTCCAATATATGCCACACATCGATTTTCGAAACTGTCTGGATACTTCCACATGTCAATGTAATACTTGAGAATACCAGGGTAAGAGCCATTGTATTCTGGCACCACAAAGAAGAGACCATCTGCCTGAAGAATGACATCCTGAAAGGGCGCAAAATCAGCGGGCTTTTCTTTATAGACCGTCGGAGTGAAGAGGCTTACCGGCAGTTCTTGCAGATTAATCAGTGTCACATTGGCACCGAGTCTCTCAAGCCGACTTTGGGTTTGCTGGGCCACCTTCAAACTCATAGAGCCCGCTCTGTTTGTTCCTGAAATCACGACAATGTTCATTTTCTGGTTCCTCAATCGGCCTGTTGACTTCGAAAGATCTGATCCATAGCCCGTGCCAGTCGGAAATCCAATTCGCTCAAACCACCAGCATCGTGAGTGGACAATGTCACTTCCACTCGGTTGTACACATTAAACCACTCAGGGTGGTGGTTCAGTTGTTCAGCAACCAGTGCGACACGGCACATAAAGCCCCAAGCTTGGTTGAAGTTTTGAAACTGATACTGACGGTAAATGGCACTTCTTTCGGAAAGTTGAGTCCAATCAGGTGTGCTGGTCAGCGCATCGGCGATTTCTAATTTATTTAAGGCCTTAACCATGTCCTTGCTCCATTGAACGGTACGGACCTCATACATCTCAATGTCTTCTGGTACTATAAGTTACTCAGGATTGATGATAATGAATGAAGAGTGAATAATACTGTAAAAATCTTTAACCCATTCTATACCGAAGCCCACCTATACAAATGAAAGCCGCACCTAATACACCCCTTATAGAGGTCATTTGTCTCGCAATGAAACCGAAAGGTGTTCGAGAGCGGCTTCGACTGCAGTTGTCTGGTGGCTATACGGCGAAGCAAATCTTGTATCGCTTACCAACAGTCAACCAAAAGTCGCTTGTTCCCGAGAATACACATCCCAGTCAAGTTCAATCAACGGCACTCATCGCCCTCAATAATACTCTTACTCAAATGCGCAAACTCGGTATCATCAGCCGAAAATCGGTCAATATTCAAGAGCAAGATGGCCGTGGTGTTCGTCGAATTCAGATTGATGTGTACCGCATCAAAAATCACAACGGCTTGCGGTCAAACAGAAAGGTAAATTAAACCAATCCAGACAGAGAATCCACTTGCAGCCTAGATTAATGGGGCACTTAAGATTTATAGGACTTCCACACCAACGGAAAAGGAGCATCACCAAACCCATATTGAATGGGGGTAACAATGCGTTAATCAGTTCCTTTAGACCGAGATTGACGCCCTAGTCTTGGACTGGATTCCCAGCAATGGAAACCAGATTAATGCAGTAGCGATTTCCTTTTGAGTCGGGAATATTGTGGCCAAGATGGGTGCCATCTACCGAGACACATTCGCCGTCTGGTAAGACCCGAACAAATCGCCAATTGACTTCATCATCTCTAAAACTGGGCCAACCGTGATTGACGGACTCTTTTAGAAAGTCTGAAAAAGTTCTGTTAATGGGAGCTTGAAACAATGGCTTTCCAGAATTGGAGTCATAATAGACGGTCGCAAGACTCCGGTTAATGTCGCTGCGCCAATTGGTGCGCATGAAGTACCCTGAGTGCTCTGCGTAGTGGCGGTTAAAGTTACAGATTTGATCTGCCAGTTTGATGTCACAGCCGTAACGCAAATCGTTTTGAACAGGGGTATTGGATGTGCCGTGTAACTTAGGAGACATCAACGCCTCATCTCCCATGACGGGATACTCGCCATCTGTGGGTGTCCAGTCGGTAGGGGTTTGGCATCCTTTCGAAAATTCACTCATGAGGTCTCCAACGATATGATGACACTTATTTATCTCATTTATTGAGCATGCCAAGACCAATACATTTGGTTGCCCGTATTGCTTTACTCTGGAGCCTAATTGATGTCTACTCAATAAAGGTTTTCTCGTGCATGAAACGCAATTCTCGAGTGAAATGAAAATGGTTCACAATCACCCTCCACACAATTGCAACCACCAACACGCTTTGCAGGAGCCCAGAACTAATGACCTTAATGACAGGCTAAATACAGCCTTTGTTATTGGTCAAATCAGTCATGACAAATTTATAAGAAGATGTGTTTGAACGCAACGGCATTATCAACCTGATTGTTGCGATTTCTGCCACTGCCGTCGAGTGAATTTCGAACCATGCTGTGTGGGTTACACTGATGGCAGGAAATTTTATGGAGTGACAGCATCAAAACGCCGTCACACCCTAGGCTCAAAAATCTCTGACCAAAACACAATGGACATCAAAATGGTCTGTACAACCCTTTGTTCAGGCCTCTTTACACCGAAAGACAGATCGTCATCAAAAGGTTAAGGTTGAACCATCGACCAGTTTAGGGGGAGTACGGTATGGAAAGCGCAGCTTGGATTTCCATTGCTTCGATTTGTGCGGTTGGTGCGATGTCTCCTGGACCCAGTTTGGCGGTGGTGGTTCGCAACACCATTTCAGGTGGTCGATTGCAAGGGGTGCTTACAGGAATTGGACATGCCATCGGGGTTGGTATCTACGCTCTCGTCGCCGTATTTGGGATGGCCATGCTCCTGCAACAATTTCCAAGCGCCATGCGCTCTATTGAAATATGTGGAGGGCTGTATTTGATTTGGATGGGTATTCAAAGCCATCGCCATGCGGGCAGTGGTTCGATGGAGTCCAAAGGGATTCAAAAAGTTAGAGGATTCGTTGATGGCTTTGCCATCTCTGGATTGAACCCCAAAATTGCCGTCTTCTTTTTAGCCTTACTTGGCCCTTTTGTTCCGGTTGAAGCCAGTGCAATTGAGCGATTTGGTGTCGCAAGTCTGGCATTAATGATCGATGGCTGTTGGTACATCGTGGTGGCGATCTTGTTGGTTCAAACCGGGGCATCGGATTGGCTCGCAAGACAGGGATTATGGGTGGATCGCATCTTGGCCATCTTACTGCTTGGGGTCGGGTTATGGCTCATTGTAAATTGAACCATTGATTTCGAGGGTCGCTTCGACTCACCCCCCGACACAAAATCACCCACCCAAAAGTTTCATGCTACATTAAAGCCAACCATCCAGTTGGAGTGTCAAATGCAAGCCATTCTTTCCGTATTCGCCCTCAGCCTTCTCGCTGGCTGCACCAATGAGACAGAGAAACAAGCCCAAACCGAAGACGACAGCCCAAATTATCCAGACATTGAGTTCTATGATTTTTCGGAGGCATCGCCCTGGTATCTCGGCAACTCGGTGGAATATCCAGAAGAGGTCACAGTGGTGACAGCCATGAACCAAGAGTATCAGTACTTTGGCGGAGAAGACAAGCGGACCGTCGAGGTCGATGTGGATTTTCCAGAGACAGGTGACTGGGCACAAGTGGGACTGTACTTTCGACTGGAATGTCCAGAAAACGGCCTCTGTGATCATTGGGATCGATCTGGGAGTCTACAGCTAATGCTCAACCCTGACACGGAAGAGCAAATCGGGGTCGAACTTCTAAGACACATTACCCCCTACCGCATTGAAATGACACACTACATTGATGTCACACCGCTGGCTGGATTGCTCAAAGGCACACAGCGCCTCAACTCCTTTATCGATACTTGGGTTGGACCTGGCCATTCAGATGGAGAAGGCTGGCGTGTCACCGCAGAGTTTGTTTTTTATCCAGGGCCACCAGCTGAAGCAGAAGTGATTCCAATTTGGGGGCGGCGCAACATCACTGTGGGCCAAACCGAAGATGGAGAAACCATTGCCGATCAAATTGAAGCTGTCACCTTTGAGATTCCAGAAGATGCGACCAAAGTGAAAGCGCATCTTATTACCACTGGACATTCCTTTGGCAACACTTACAACTGTGCGGAGTTCTGTCAAATGCGTCACGACATGGTCTTCAACGGCGAAACCTTCAGCACCTATCCTTGGCGTGAGGACTGTGCAGAAAACCCAGTCAGCCCACAATATGGTACTTGGGAATACCCCCGAAATGGCTGGTGCCCTGGGGGTGTCGCTGTTGGCCAAGTTTTGGACATCACTGAATCGTTGGTCATTGGTGGCAGCAATACCCTTGATTTTGACATCCTGCTGGCGGGTGGAAGTCCCTATGTCAACGCCAGTCCGGTGGATCTCCTTCCTTACACCATCACCAGCTTAAGGCTGTATGTCTACCGCTAATACACACAAGCGCTTAATTCAGTCGCTAAGTTAATGACTTTGAACATGCTCTTTCACTCAATGAACTGGACAAAGAACCATCATCGAATGTTCAGGGAAACACTGCGTGAACACGGGATGTCAAACGGAAACTTGCCATCTTAACCACCGGTACTAAAAGACCAACATGACGATGCACCAATCCCACAACATTCAAGTCAACGGACTCACATTGCACACCTTGTCATGGAACCGTGAAGAAAGAACACTTCCGCTCATTGTGCTTTTTCACGGGTGGCTTGATCATGCTGCCACATGGATTGACTGCATGAATCACATTGCCAATGCCGGCTATCGGGTCATGATTCCCGAACAACGCGGACACGGTCACAGCGCCCACCTTCCCTCATTTTGCCATTACCACTTTCCTGATTATGTGGCTGACATGCAGGCATTTGTGGATGCCAATGTATGCTCCGACACCGAGCTTTATGTCATTGGTCATTCAATGGGCGGTAGCATTGCCACCCTACTCTGCGGGGTGGGCGCCATTTCTGCCCACGCTCTGATCCTGATTGAGGGTCTGGGTCCAGCGCATGAGCCTCCCCATGCGGCATTTGCACGGTATCAGACCCACCTTGAACAGCGGCGAAAACCAAGGAAGGCCAAGCCAATGGCTTCAGTAGAAGAAGCGGCTGCACGGATCCAACGGCTCAATCCAAAGTTGTCCAATGACAGAGCAACGCAATTTGCAAAATACATCACCAAGGAGTCAGAAGACGGTCTGGTGTGGGCTTGGGATCCCCGTCACAGAGACAAAGCTCCCATTGGCTACGACGCCGCACGGTACCAGCATGTCTTTCAAAAACTTCAGCTGCCCACACATCTGATTTGGGGAGCAGAAAGTTGGTATCTCACACTGCCAGATTTACAATCTCGGATCGACTGCCTTCCCAATATTCATAGTCAGCACACCCTAAATACCGGACACTCCCCACATTACGAACAACCTTCAGTGCTTGCCGAAACACTTCTCGCCTGCCTTGGAAGAAACTCGTAATGGACACCGTTACTCAGGTTGTTCTTGGCACAGCCATTGCAGAAGGCTGCTTCAGAAGAAAATTGGGCAAAAAAAGTCTCTTCTTTGGTGCTTTTTGCGGCTGGTTCCCCGACAGCGATGTCCTGCTACACAGCTTTGGAACCTGGGAATCGATGGTGTCACACCGTGCAGAAACGCATTCCCTAATTTGTCTGCCCCTCTTCGCCCTCCCCCTTGCGTGGCTCGGACATCGCTGGGGAAAGAAAGGACAGTGGGCCCAGTGGTACCATCTGGCATTTTGGGCTGTGGTAACCCACCCGCTGCTCGACTCCTTCACCTCTTATGGTACCCAGCTTTTTGCGCCTTTTTCAGACACCAGAGTGGCTTGGGACGGTGTGGGAATCATCGACTTAATCTACACCCTACCCCTCATTTATGTGAGCTGGCAGGCCTTTAGAAAACAAAGTGATCGGGCCCGTTCTCAAAAGCACGCTCGGTGGGCGTTGATGGCCACAACGGTCTACCTCGCATTTGGATTGGCCCTCTCTCAGCGGGCCATTCAACATTCCACAGCCAGATTTAAAGCCGAAGGCTTTGAGCCTGTCGCTGTCAAAGCCAACCCTTCGCTGCTCTTTTCATTTCTTCGGAGGGTAGCGGCACGAGATGCCGATGGCAACCTCATGGCCACAAGCTACAGCCCCTTTATGCGCAATTCAACAATTGTCCGCCATACCCCTCCAAAAATACCAGAGCTCCAAGCCATTTTAGAAAGTGAAGAAGGTCAAATTTTCTCTTGGTTCAATGAAGGCTTTTACAGTGTACATCTCGACGATCAACAGCTCACCTTGGTCGATGCGCGCTATGGTTTTCAGAGTGATCCTTGGAATTCTCCATTTTCTGCCACTGTCGATTTAAGGGCGTGGCCAGAGGACAGACTGACGCTAAAACAACGCCCCAAACTCGATGTGGGCGCAGAGTTTAGCCTTGGCTGGCGCCGGATGTGGGGTCTCTCAAACTAGGGCGCTCCTTTGTCCCAAACCAGACCAAAGTCGGAAATGCCACCAGCCAAAGAACACCCACACCCAGAATGCTGTCAGTCCACGATCCAAATTGAAGGGCACCCAACTTGACGCCAGAAGCATAGCTGATTGGCCCAAATACCGCTCCGAGTATCGCCGCAAGCCATAGCCTTCCTTTCAGCCAACTAAAACCACTGGGTACCAAGGCTGCAAAAGCCACCCACAAACCCATCAGCCAAAATGGTGGCCATGTCTGCACTGCGCCTTCAGCCGACAGAAGCAAGCCAAGCCAACACAATGCTCCGTCTCCAAGCACATTAAAAGTCACACCGAGCACAAGAAGGGCCATCGGCAGTCCCCGTGCAAGGAAGATGGCTGTCGCCCAAATAACAAGGCTTGCGAGCCACAATTGGCCATCGGCTGCTGACAAAATACAGCCAAACCACGCCACCTGAAAGAGGATCGCCTTCGCAATGCTGCTGTTCAACCACCCCATCTTATTTCAAACACAGATGTAAGTGATCGTCATGTCCTCGGCTCACCTGAACCCCTTTGACATTTGTATCATTGAAATAAAAGACATCGACAGTTGTATTCGAATGCACATAATCGACAAAAGCCTGAGTCAGTGTCTGACTGTATCCTCCAACAGCCTGTGGTCGATCGTCAGTGCGGTTCCAATACGCCTCATAGGTCGAGTCGTCGTTTCGAAAGAGACGAATGTCCATACATGCCCCTTGATAATGGGTTTTATGCCCCAAGGGATCTGGCAGTTTTGGGTTAAGCCATGCGATGTCCCCTATTTTTAAGGCACACTGTGTGGGGCTTCCCAACTTCTGCTCAAGACAACTTTGGTTCCAACTCACGGCGAGATCAACCCATTCACGAATGCGATCTGGCGGGGCCCAGTGGTCGCTATACGGCTGGTCTGCACCCCAAAAATGAAGCCACGCCTGATTGGGACCAATGGCCCGTATCCCTTTTTCTTTTCGAGATGGTGTATCCAAATGCTCCTTAGCATCTGCTGCAGCAGCATCACTTACGGTCAGTATTTGTCCATGCGGCAATGCCACATACCCCCAGGGGTTGATCTCCACTTGACCTAGAAAATCGGTTCCAAAGACGGTTTGCCAATGCTGTTGTAGGGCTGTTACCGCTTGACCGTTGGCGGCTGTTAATAGGGACATCTGACCCTGACCAATCTGCTTAATATCACAATTCATCGATGCATCGAAGGGCTTCAAGTCACCCGATCTCATGGACCACTGTGGGATTTCTTCATGGGCATACACAACAAGTCCGCTTGGCAACGAGACTTTGTCAAGCTTGAGACAAAGTCTATCTCCGGGTTGAACCAGAGGCCCTTTCAGCGCCTTCGAATAAGACGGAAGTCCAATGACCTCCATCTGTTGTCCAGCTGCGCAAGGGGTGTCAAATACACTCAACAATGTGTGTGTGGGTAGCATTTTTTCACCGTGCCATAATCCGACTTCCAAGTCATGGATGGAAAGCCACTGCACATCGCAAGCAGTGGCAAATGCATTGGCATTAAGGAGCATAAACATCACTATTTACTCTACCGCATTTGTTCAGATTGGCGATTTGTCTCTGTCAATTTCTAAAAACCTGCCCGCTTCATCTGGCCCGATGTCCATTTGCAAAGCCGCCTCCGACCATTCCCAGATGGAAATTGATGAACATGAACAAACCCAATGTGGTGGAACGCATGTTTGACCAAAACCAGACCGTTTAAATCAAATTAAACACAGGTTGACTGCTGTCGAAGCACGACAACTTTGCGCTTGCAATCAGACAGATTTAGAGTCAAAACCCTTGTCAACGACGGCTTCAGTGAGAATGGAAAGAGGGCAATTGTACAAAGGCAACACAAATACGCCTTGGTCCAAAAATACTAATCGCCTTTGAGTGAACTCAAAAGCAACGAAGACACATATACATTCATGAGGTAACAGCCAATGGCCATCGATGATAGCCGAGAATTTCAACCACTCAACATTGCGGTCATTACCCTTTCAGATACCCGAACTGAGGAGAATGATCGCTCCGGTCAAACCCTCGTGCAACTCGCTCAAACCGCAGGTCACAAGATTGTTCTCAAACACATTATTCCAGACGAAATCGATGGCATTGTGGGCTTGCTTAACACGCTCTGTGACGATCCAAACATTGACATTGTGCTGTGCACAGGTGGAACTGGATTAACAAAAAGAGATGTCACACCCGAGGCTTTTCAACAGGTGGTCGACAAAGACATTCCTGGATTTGGGGAACTCTTTCGAATGCTCAGCCATGATCACATTGGTACTTCGACACTGCAATCTAGAGCAACGGCTGGACTGTCTAGGGGCACATTTCTCTTTGCATTGCCCGGTTCAACGGGGGCCTGTAAAGATGCATGGAATTTTATACTAAAGGAACAACTCGACATACGGCATCGACCATGCAACTTTGCTGAGTTGCTGCCTCGATTTGCAGGGACGCCTCATGCGAGAAAGTCAGGTACAAAGTTAAGATAATATTTGGGCGATTTTTTTAGCAAATAAACCTTGAAAATCCAAGCGCTGATCTCCTAACATAAAAGCAGAATACTTCTGCTGGATTGACATATGCTCTTTTTTATTCTTGGTCTTGCCCAAGAGGCTTCTGCTGTCCCCTTACAACTGACTCAACAAGGGCGCATGGTGGATGCCAATGCGACGCCAGTCGTGGGGGCACACATTGTGACCTATCGCATCTATGATGACCTCACCGGAGGCAATCTCCAATGGGTTGAAGGCCTCACTGTGAATTTCACAAATGGCTATTATGCGACCGTGCTGGGTGCAGATACGGTCAATAATCCATTGGACTCTTCAGTGCTTTCGCTTTACCCCTTGTACTTGGAAGTGCAGCTGGGTGCCAACAGTCCCATGTCTCCCAGAACAACCATAAGCTCAACACCTTATTCTCAAATTGCGGGCGTCGCAGAGTCCGTCGAAGGAGGTACCGTCGATGCCTCTGAGCTATTGATATCCGGAAATCCAGTAATTGACAGCAATGGCCTGTGGGTGGGACAGCCTTTGACCGTAGATTGGGCCAACCTTCAAGGCATTCCGAGTGACATTGCCGATGGCGATGCCAATACACAACTCAGTGAAACACAGGTCGAGGGGTACATCAACAACGCAGCCATTGACCTTCATCCCATGACCACCATGAATGGCAGTGGTTTGCTCACCCAAGCCGATACCCTTACCCCAGACTGGACGAACATTAACAACAGACCGACCGGACTTGACGATGGCGATGACGATTCGCTTTCAGGCCTCGGCTGTACACAGGGCGAAATTGTCGGTTGGGATGGCGTCAACTGGGTCTGTACATCAGACAATACCCTCACCGAGGCCGAGGTCGAAGGGTACATTACCAATGACAGCATTGATTTGGCGATTGGAAGTACCATTGGTGGCCAAGACATCATGACTTCTGACGACGATACCCTTGCTGGATTGACTTGCTTAGACGATGAAATTGCACGCTACGATTCGATTGCGCAAGAATGGTACTGTGCCAGCGATGCCCTCACTCAAATCACCTGCGGCGACGGAGAGTTCATTACCTATAATTCCAATACAGGCGGTTGGGATTGCGTCAACTTCCAATCCTTACTGGACGCAGACAGCGATGGCGTGATGGCATGGACAGATTGTAATGACAATGACAATACCATCGGCAGTTCAGCTTTCGACAACGACTGTGACGGCATTACAACCAGCGATGATTGCAATGATTACGACCCCAACTCCAACTCAGTGGTAAATGACAACGACTGTGACGGCACATTGACCGCTGATGA
>JAYYJC010000483.1:0-10000 GCA_036146655.1 Myxococcota bacterium
TCGGCTTGGGAGTTATTGAATTCATACAATCCTGGCGGAGAGAGCTGGTGGGGTCACTGTAATGGTTGGGCTGCAGCAGCGATCTTGACCAATGAGCCTCGTCAAAATATTACGGTCAATACAGACAAAGGTGATATTGTCTTTGAACCTGCTGACATCAAAGGATTGCTAACCGAATCGCATTATTCTACGCAGTCTCACTTTTATGGTGAACGCTACCGAGATGAGAACAGCGATATTTCGGACCTCTCGCCCGCCCACTTTCAATCTCTGATCTCGTTCTATCTCAAAGATCAAGGGGTTCCATTTGTCTTTGATACCACCGCTTCTGAAGCCGTTTGGAATTATCCAGTATGGGAAGCGTTCATCACCGCTGAGAAGAAAAATGATCCCGAAAGCAAAAAGGTGAACATTAATCTGGCAACTGTAGAGGCGTTATCGGAACTTGAAGCGGTTTCAGAAGAACTGGCCAATGGCATTGTCAAACACCGTGAAACCAACGGAAACTTTCAAAGTTTGGACGAATTGGAACAGGTGGAAGGGTACTCAGAGAAGGATCATGCCGATTTATTTCGCATTCTTCCGTTGGAAATTGTTTACGAAATGATCGCAGATGTCCGATTTACCGATGACAATGTCGACCACACTTATTTGGCGGACAATCAAGCTTTTCCTGAATGGTTTATGGACAAGTGGTTTTACACAATCACTGTCGATGAGGAAGGCACCATCTTAAGCAGTCAATGGGAAGATGAAAACGAACATCCTGATTTTGCTTGGGTACCATATCACAACTCAAAAACCCAAGAAGTTAATGGTTCTGAAAACCCTTATTTGGTTTACGGTGATATTCTTGACCACCTTGGTTCTGATTTGGAACGGTAGTGGATGGCTTTTTTAATGGTCTAACCATCCATACCATCACCTTTGGCTGGCTGAGTAAAGGAAACATCTCATTTTGTCTGATAGGCTAACTGTGCTGTTCGGTGTTCAAAGTGAAGTGCATTCCGCATTGGCGACAACCTGAACTTGATTAAACTTATTAACAATGCTTCATAGACCAATGGGGTGCCTAGAATAGGGGCATTGTGGCTTTGAACGAACCCCTAAGCTTGAATGCATCCTCTTTTGCATAAGGTTTGAAAGCGGGTCTTATCTGTATACCGGCGAAGCCATTATTCTTTGATGGCCGCTTCAAAACAGTTATCACATGAAAGCATCTCTTGATCCATAGAAACAACAAGAGTCCAAGGTGCAAAAACAAATCGAGCGTACACATCAATCTGTTTGTGATTTTCAACAATTCCATTGGGTGACTCAGCTTTGATCTGCTCGACAAGCGCCTGATGTTCATACACATACACCTCTTTTATTTTGTTGCCGATTAAAGCGAGGTTAGAGTCTATCTTTTGACCACGCTCAGAGGTCTGAAACATCACTTCGCCGTTTTCATTGAGGATGTATGATTCGTGGGGCACATTTAAGTTCAGTTTCTGCATAATGTCAATGACGGTGTCCATTGAAACATCCACACCCACAACGCCAATGGGTTGATTATCGGGACCAGTAATCCGCTCATTACATGGCAGCAAAAATCCCGTACCAGAAGCATCTGGATAGGGCATGCTAAACTTGGGGCTGCTGTGTTGGATGCCGGTGGTGTACCAAGGCCGCTTTCGGGCATCATAGGCCTCTGGAAAATACGAAACGCCTGGGTAATTGATCAGTGTGCCGTCTTCAAAAGCCATATAGGCCCACTGGATTTTATGGGGCTGATCGGACTGCGCCAAACGCTCAGTAAGCGACTCCAATGGGTGGCCGTTGCGGTAAGCATTGATGAGGTCCGGTGTTATGACTGCGGAGAAGTTTCGAGAAACCCGTGCCTCTTCTGGTTCTGTGCTTTTGGGAGTAATGCACACGGGTTCGTGAAGACTGGCCAAATTGGGAAGGTACTGATCAATTTCAAGCACATGAGGGCGAAGTGGAAGATCTTCAGGGTTGCTGCATGGCACATCTTCAAATGACGCTTGATTGTATTTGAGTTGTGTGACCTCAGATAGTCCATGAACGAGCAACTGTGTTTCTGCAAAAACTTGATCGATGGACCGTGCGTGCCCACTAATGATCTGGATAAGATGGGATGTGTTTTCCTTTTCGATGGTGGCCTGTTCCTGAAGCAAGAGCAATTGCTGAAGATAAACAGCTGCAAAAATACTGGCCAATACAGCGAGGCCCATGGTTGATCCTACTGTTAGCGCCGTATTATTTTGGATGAATCGCTTGATCTGTTCAGCTGTGCTTTCTGTATACACACTCACCGACTTGCGATGATTAAACCGTCTGAGATCTCGGGTCAGTTTGGCAACTGAGGGATACCGTTGATGAATATCTGGTTGTAGGCAGGTCAAGATGATGGCTTGCAGTTCTGGGGGAACCTTGATGCTTAGTTGAGTAAAATCCGGAAGCAGACCATCTCCTGCTTCTAGAATTAAGGTTTTTAGAGATTGCCCTTTTCGAACAGTCTCTAGACAAACCATCTCGTAAAGCATGACCCCAATGGAATATTGGTCTGAAGCTGGCCCGATAAGTTCGTTTTCTCCCCGTGCTTGCTCAGGAGCCATATACATTGGGCTTCCCATTAACGCACCGACCTTTGTGTGCACCCCGGTTCCGCTCAGTGAAATGCCTTCTTCAAATGGCATCTCGTCATCGATGAGTTTTGCAATCCCCCAATCCATCACATATACCTCATCAAACTCTCCAACCATGATGTTTGGAGGCTTCAGATCTCGGTGCACCACACCCCTGCTGTGGGCATAAGAAATGGCTTCACAGATATTGATCATCATGTCTATGCGGGCAGTCAATTGGTATGCATCTGGAACCTTCTCAGATTTATGCGTCACCTCGATGCATTTTTGAAGATAATCTTCCATCGTTTGACCATGAATCCGCTTCATGATCAGAGTCGGTTGACCCGAAGGATTGACCTCTATGCTGTGGATTGGGACAATTGATGGATGGGACAGTTGAGCGGTAATTTGAGATTCTCTCATGAAGCGCCGCCAAGGGTTGGTGTGGGGGAGAGCCTTGTCTATCAATGACTTGATGGCCACTTCCCGCTGTAGAACCCTATCAAAGCCTACATATACAGAACCCATTCCCCCTTTTCCAAGGAGTGTACCTTGAACAAAACGCTCTTTGTGTTCGGTAGAGTCTGCCGATTGCACCCGAGGTGGCAGTGTGTCATCCCCAAAGTTTAGGGTTTCAAACTCACCCATTGACAGCTTTACTGCGTGCTCTAAACTGAAGCCGGGTAATGTTTTAAATTGATCTTTCATCTTTCACCAACCACTTCTTGAGCTTAACAGGTTTGAAGATTGATGCTGAGGTTCCAATTTTGACTTTGAATAAAAGTTCAATCATAAAGAAAATATTTCATTTGGAATATGAATTAAATTGCCTTTTCGTCGAATGGCATGGTTGGTCGACCGGAGAATGAACATCAAGTTGCTCGCACTGTGGAATTGTTTATCCGTTTCAAGGCCAGAAGAGATAAGTCGATTACTGTCCTTGATTTACAAAATTCAATTGTCCCAGATAAATCTGTGTTCCCAGTGGGCTGGTCTGTGCATTAAACCAACTGATGTCTGGATTGTCCAATGGTGATGTATAGTTTGCGAAAATAAATGCATTGGCACTAAGCCTTCGAACCGAAGGAAAGGCAGTGTCTCCAACACCTGGCAGGTCTTGAAGCCAAATAATATCCCAATTTTCGGTGTCGAGTTGGTAGATTGAAAAAGCCTTCGGCCGTGATGAGTAGGCAATGAGATCTCCGTCAGGCCCAAAAGGGCCGCCAATGTCTCTACGAGCAAGCAGATAAATGTCTTTCCCGTGTCGAAACAATTCTGGAGAGTCTGTTCGCTCTGGCAATGATTCACTCAAACACATCCAAGTGGATAGATCAGATGCCTTTGCATGACACAATTGTGTCCCTGCACCGGTATCGTCTCCATCTTCGTTACGGCCCACAGCCCAGAGATTTCCATCCATATCAAATTCAAAGGCCACTTCGGAGACCCCTCCAGAATACACATGGTCCTTTTGATTAACCTTTACCCAATCTTTGGCGTCATCTGACTCCCAAAACTGAACCTCAACGGTGCCATTGGCATAGTGCTCACCAGTATATGTGGTCATGTAAGCCGTCCCATTTCTGACTTTAATGTCCCACATCACCATTTCAGGTTCCCCAAAGGGTTCAAGCTCAGACCAGTCATCGGAGTTTTTCCAAACCCGCCACAGTTGCTTTGGCTCGAAAGCAGCTGGATTGTCCCCTGCTTCAAAAAAAGACAACTGAAGCCGATTGTTCATGGACAGAAATCGAGGTTCTCTCAAGTCTGCATTGACTGTATATTCGGCCTCAAATTGCCAGGTCTTTCCCATGTCGTTCGATGACGCCACCCACATCACACTTTCTGAACTTGCAAAATGGGTTGGGGCAGAGCGCCAAGCCATAAATAAGCGGCCATCAAATAGATGAATGTCTACATTGTTGTTGGATGCGAGTGGTGTGATGCTGTCTGGAAGCCCCGTTGAAGGCACAACCCATTCTGGGCCAATAAATGCAAGGTCATACTCAATTGCAGAATCAACATCGTAATCTGCTGGATCATCAGACGGTGACCATTTGATGTTGTCATTCATTTTCTCTGTTGAAGTGCAAGAAAAAATGGACAGATAGAGTGAAATAAGGACGATCGGCATGGCTCTCCATTGACACCATCAAATTTGACACAGATCAATTCTAACCTATGAACTGATATCCCCAAATGGAGACGACTATGATTTTATTGATACCGATGGCGCTTGCCGCACCGGAAGACAGTTACCTTAATTCGAAAGATCGAGCATGGGCCATCCAGCCCAAACTTGAAATTGGGTTTCTTGCGCCTTTTTCAAACGAGATACAGCTTGGAAAAAACGGTACTACCTTTGATTATGTAGAAGAGGGTGGCGAAAACAACCTCTTTCGTTACACCCGTTGGGAGATTAATTTTAGAAATGATCGCCACATGTTGGGCCTATTATTTCAACCATTTGATGTCACCACCAGAGCCATTGCTCAACGGGAACTGACATTCGACAATGTGGTTATCCCCGAAGGCACGCCCATGTCTTATCGATATGGTTTTGATTACTACCGTGGAACCTATAGCTATGACCTCCTTAAAGATCCAAAAAGAGAGTTTGGCATTGGATGTGCCTTGCAGATCAGAAATGCCACCCTTGACTTTATTTCTCTAAACGGCGAGTACCAAGACAGCAACCGTGACATCGGACCTGTCCCACTGTTTCACATGCAAGGTCGATTTCCCATTCCAAATGATCGCTGGTGGGGATTTACGGCTGATGGAGCCTATGCACCCATCAAATATCTCAATGGTGACTCATCGGATGTCGTGGGCGCACTTTTGGACACCAATCTGGCTGCGGGCTTTCGGTTGAATCGAGGCGTAGATGTGTCACTCGGTGTTCGCTATATCGGTGGGGGTGCCGAAGGAACTGAGCGAGAACCCGATCCTGGAAAGGATGGTTATGTTTCAAATTGGCTGCATCTAGGGGTACTTAACTTGGGACTTGGCCTTCGTTAATCAGCCAAACCAAGGTTCAGCCCAATAATATTGAACGGTTACAGATTCTAAACTTAAAGCTGTTGTAGACACTTCTTGTCCAGTGTATAAGAAACAGTCGTTATGGACTGAATTCTGGTGGGTTCAATGTTGTTATTCCTCTTGGCTTGCGCACAAAATAATCTGAAGCAAGACACTCATAATCAGTCAGATTCAGCGTCCATTGAACCCGAGGATAATTCTATCTACGAACCGGCTTCGGTACGGATATGGCGCTTAACAGATTCTCAGTATCGAAACGTGGTCAGGGATGTTTTGGACCATTCTTTCACAGGACAACTTCCAATTGACTATGACCTCCATGGTTATACAAGTGTTGGTGCGGCCGATATTTCAGTGACTCCCTATGACCTTGAATTGTATGAGCAAGCCGCTTGGGAAATCGCAGAGGCGGTCATTCCTGATGATTCGGCGCGCATAGCTCACATGGGGTGTGATGTTGAGCCAAGTCCGACTGAACAACTCAGTTCTAATGTCGTGCTCAATCATGATTGTGTGGAGTCTTGGCTTGTCCCACTCGTCACTGAATTGTGGCGAAGACCATTAAAGTTAGAGGAGAGTGAAGATTTGTTGTCGCTCTTTGAAGGCTTGCACAATGAGGTGTCTTCAACCTCAGCTGCACAGGCTGTTTTGGCGGTTGGCCTGTTGTCACCAGACTTCATCTACCGAATTGAAACGGGCGAACTGGGTATCAATGAGTCGGATCATTTTCCGCTGAGTCACTATGAGTTGGCGTCACGGTTATCATTTTTTCTTACGGACTCCTCACCTGATGAAACACTTCGTATGGCTGCCGAAGATGGGGTTCTCAAAGACGGCGATGAACTTGAAACACAAGCCCGTAGACTTCTCCAAACGGAGCGCGCAGAGGATGCTTTGGTTCGGTTTTTTTCAGAAACCCTCGATCTAGAAAAAATACATGAACTCGAAAAAAATGAAGCTCTCTTTCCGAACGACAGTCCAACGCTTCGTACAGCTATGATTGAAGAACTTGAACAATTATTTCTGTCAGTGGCAATAGAAGGGGATTTTAGAAAACTATTGACCTCAGAGTTGGCCTTTCTAAGTCCTGACCTTGCAGAACTGTATGGTTTGGCAAATCACAACGAGAATGGTTGGGCATTTCTTCCTGAGACGCAAGGTCGAGGTGGTCTGCTTGGTCGCGCTGGATTTTTAGCTCTGAATTCCACGGCGATTCGCACTTCGCCAACTCATCGAGGCAAGTTTATTCGAACCAGGCTCTTGTGCCAAGACATACCACCACCGCCAGAGGGTGTGGTCGCTTCACTCGAGGGCGTTGACCAAAGCAGTACCCTCCGTGAACAGTTGGAGCAGCACATGTCAGATCCAGCCTGCAACTCCTGTCATGTTATGATGGATCCGCTTGGTTTCCCTCTTGAACACTTTGATGCGTTGGGAATGTATCGAGAAACAGACAATGGCTTTCCGGTGGATGCATCAGGGGATTTAGATGGGGAAGGTCTTGAAGGGGCCGCTGAGTTGGGCGCAGCCCTTGCAGAGCATAATCGGTTTTCGTATTGTGTCTCAGCGCAGCTCATGCGCCATGCCATTGGTACACTTGAGGGTAGCCGTCAAGAGCCGTATGCAGAATTGCTTCAAAATGACTTTATCGCCTCGGGTTATCAGTTTCAAGAGTTGGTTATTTCATTGGTGCTCAGCCCTGTGTTCCGTGGAACAGCAGGTGCATTTGATGGAAGCGAATGTGCATCTGAAGGTGATGTCAGACCGTGTAATACAGCATGTGGTGAAGGCGTCGAAACCTGCCTCGATGGTCTTTGGCAAGCATGCACTGCTCAGCCTGTCGCTGCAGAAATCTGTGATGGTGTTGATCAGGATTGTGATGGCACGGTTGATCAGATTCTAAGGCCGTGCATGGCAGATGGAATGAATGGGGTAGAACAATGTGACGAAGGACAGTGGTCAGATTGCAGCGTTCCGACCTTTAATGAAGTGTGTGACGGGATTGACAATGACTTAGATGGTTTAATTGACGAGAATATGAATATAGAGTTGGTAACGGTTTCGTTTGACGAACTTCAAAGCTTTCACAATGGATGCGACCCAGAATTCTCAGGGGTAACGGGACCCTGTAATGCAGCAGTCAACCGCTTCTGTGCAACAAGGGGATGCGGCACCATAAGTGGCTTTGGTTTTTTGGCCATTGATTTTGACAGAGAACTGGCCAGCGTGGCCTGTCTGGGGTCAGATGAAGTGGTGCTTAAGGCCGTTGGGTTCGATACCCTTGCTTTACAACACAGCTATTGTCTCGAAAGTGAACCAGTCAGTGCAGATTGCAACGCAAGCATTAACAGATTTTGTTCTAATCTGGGCCTCACCAGCGGCTTTGGTCCAATTGAGCACAGTAATGGTCAGGCATTTGTGGGATGCACACCATCTGCTGAAGTTTTTCCTGTCAGTTACGATTCCTTGTCGGAATATCAGTCCGATTGTTACTGGCCTGGCAATCGACACTCCGATGCATGCAACACAGCCATATTTAATTGGTGCTTTGAACAAGGCTTTTCAAGTGGCTATGGCCCCCTTGAGAACAGCAACAACATTGCCTATGTGGCTTGTTTACCATGGTAGGAGAACGCAATGTCTAAGGTCGCCATTAACCGCAGAGCTTTTTTGAAAGGCACCCTTGCTGGAACTTCAGTGATGTTGGGTCTTCCGTTGTTGGACATTATGCTCGACGGCAACGGCGAAGCATTGGCCAATGGTCAAGAGCTGCCAACCCGATTTGGAGTCTGGTTTTGGGGGAATGGTGTTCGTCCCGAATCTTGGGTACCCACCTCCATTGGTAACAATTGGACACCCAATACTGAGACCAATCCGCTTTTGGCGGTCAGAGATTATGTGAGCGTGGCTTCTGGATGTGAAATTAAGTCAGCCTCGCATCCTCATCACTCAGGTATGGCGGGCATTATGACTGGTCAACCGTATCACCAACTTGGCACCACTAGAGACACCATTGTCTCAACATTTGCCGCTCAGTCTGTGGATCAGATGGCCGCAGATTATCTGTCGGGGGAGACTCCATTTCGGAGTGTTGAAATTGGAGTTACCAAGTTTCGTGGGACTGACGAAGGCAGTACTTTTCAGCACCTGTCACACAATGGGATCAACAACTTTAATCCGTCGGAATATCAACCCCTGACGGTGTATGAACGCTTGTTTGGACTGTCGAGTTCGGATGCCATTACCCTTGCAAGAAAAAGTGTGCTTGATGCTGTCTCACAACAGGTTGAACGGCTAAATAGGCGAATAGGGGTTCAAGACCGTCAGCGTTTGGAGCAGCACCTTGAGAGTATTCGGACTTTAGAACAACAACTGACTTTTGAACATACTTGCGACGGTGGTGCCGTCCCCAGTGGCTATCCAGACATTAATGGACAAGAACAAATAGGCGCTCGAAATCAAATCATGAGTCAGTTGATGGCGACCGCATTGGCCTGTGATCTGACCCGTGTTTTTTCGGTGATGTTCAGCACATGCGGCTCAGGCGTCATTTTTTCTGACATTGGTGCGGTGGAGGGATTGCACAGTACTTGCCACACGGAGGCTATGCCACAACCAACTGTCCACGCAGCCACAACGGCCACGATGGGTTATCTCTCTGAGTTTTTACAGACCCTTAGAGACACACCTGATGGCACGGGCAATCTACTTGATAATTGCAGCATTCTGTGTACTTCAGAGTTGTCTGATGGGTACACTCACAGCAATACCAACTTCCCAATATTAATTGCAGGATTGGGCGGTGGACGTCTAAAGGGCAACTTCCATTATGCATCTCCAAACTCAGAAAATACCAGCAATGCGGTTTTGACTGCATTGCACGGTGCAGGGGTACCCATGACGAGTTTTGGCGCTGAAGGTGGCTACAGCAATCAGGTGATCTCGGAGCTCTTAAGTTAACCTTTTTTGGCTTTGACTCTCTTCTTCAGTTTTTTCACTTTTCGGTCGCTCAAGGTTTTTTTCCTCAGTTTTGAACCCAACCGATCCCACAGCATAAACTGTTCGAGCTTTTTGATGGTTTTCGGTTTGCGTACCTTCTTGAAAAAAGTAAGGGATTTCTTTGATTCGCCCTTTGTAACCAGTACCACAGGACCTTTACAAATACCAACACATCGAATGGACTTGGCACTTGGGAATTGGTCACACAGCTTTCGATGCGATTGTTTTGATTTTCGGCACTGTTTACCGTGGCAAATATAGATTGTGCTTCGAGTCTTCAGACTGTGTTCAAAGGACTGTGTCATGTGTGATTTGAACCTTGGTTT
>JAYYJC010000484.1:0-7658 GCA_036146655.1 Myxococcota bacterium
AAAACATTCGTGAAACCCTTAGTGAAATAAGTCAGATTGCACCTGAAACAAGTGTGCTGGCATGGAAAGAGGCCCTTCATTCTTTGAACAATGCAAAAAGTGTTCAAGCATTTTCCGAGATAGTCGCCCTTTTGAACTTTAAAAAAGTTGGCTGGACAATGCAAGAGAAATCACATCCGATTGGATATTGGCTTACGAATACAAATGTGGAAACTGCACTTTTGTTGTCACTCAGCCTTATTCAACAACCTACTCCTGAGCAGTCTCTGAACAATCGAAAACGGCTAAAACGAGTGTTGAATCGCATTGACTCGGATCGACAAATCGCAATTATTCTTCGAAGACCACTGCCCTCACAATTTGACCCCAGTCAGATCAGACTGTCCATTAGCCATTGGCTTGACAAAGATCCAAGTCCTGGTGCCTTTGCATACTACAAAGACCAAAACATCTGGCTTGAAGTCGGTGTTCTTGAAACCGAACCTAAAGACAGCGACGACATTGTGGCATTTATTCAAGGTCCACTAAGAGGCGATACGGTCTGGGAACATATACAACATCAAGCCGAAACACTCATTCAACACCACAATGATGAGCACGATGATGTTCCCATTTTACTTAGTGTCAACTCTATTCATCCCCTACCACTTCTCAACAACTCACTGCAGTTTGCGCTTTATGGACCAACACAGGAACTTGATTTTGCTGGGAGCGATTCTCAACAGCGGCGGCACAAATTTGATCCCACACTTCAAATGGGATGGTTTCAAAAACCCGCCATTGAGACAACGGTAGGTTTGATGGTTAACCAGCTCCAAAACAATCAGATAATCAGTCACAGCTATCAAAATCCATGGTCACGGTACCCAATTGGCGACTTCCCTATTCCCACTCCAATCTTTGAACTCAAAGATATGGAAGATGGTCGCCCCATTCTGGGTTGGAATATCATTTAAAGGTGAAATCCATATGCTTTCTACAACTTTTTTTATGCTTGGTTTCAATCAAATGGTTCACGCTGGAAGTGCTGCCAGCTCCGAACTAAAAAAAGAAGATGTGCGCTACGCCGCTTCGGCGGCCTTCGATGGTCTCTTGAATACAAGTTGGGCTGAAGGAGAAGATGGTCAAGGAGACGGCGCATGGCTTGAGCTGAGACTCTCTGGTACCACAGAAATAAAAACACTTCACATTTGGCCAGGTAAACTCGATGAGGGCGAACGGTCCTATAAATACCATGCCCGCCCCAGAAAGCTCACAATTTTGCTTGACGGCAGCCCACTTGAGCAATCCGTTTTTATTGAAGATAAAATGCAACGGGTCGATATCAAGGTCAACAACAAAGCTAAAGTCATCCGCATCCAAGTAGATCAAAGTTACGAAGGCCGTGTATTTGGAGAGCTCCATATTGCTGAGTTCGCCATCAATATGGCAGAAACTGGACCCATCAAAAAACTCCGGTCATGGCAAAAGGGTCGAGAGGCAAGTCGAATGGATGAAGCGTTTAAAAGGGAGATAGAAGACCGATATGCCGACTGCAAAGCCGCTGAGTTTGGAGACAAGGCCGCCTTGGACTTTATCGGACAAGCTGCTGCTGACGGCCCATTGTATCTTCAGAAGAAAGCAAAGTCCTATGTCGGGGATGGTTATCGAATTCAGGCGATTCAATCGCATCCTTTTGCTCGTAAGGCCCTCCGAAAGCTCAAAGATCCAAACGCCATTCCTTATCTTGAAAAAGCCATGCTCAGAACGACTGGACAAGAGCAACGAGAGATTCTAAATACAGTAAGCTATTACAAAGCTTTTCAGGAACTGGTTGGTGGTATTAATCACAACCCCCAAAATTGGGGAGAATCAGGTTGGTCGCTTGGTGAATTGCAACATTTTGGAGAGCCACTTCCTGTTGAGATAAACCGTTCTGGGGAACTCGATCTTGCCGATATCGGAAACAATCGGATTCAGAAGTTTAATGAAGACGGTCGGGCTGTGCAATTTTGGGGTGCACCTAAGCCTGAAATTACAGACATTTGGTATGCAAAAGGTCGGGACTTTTATGTATCAGGCTCAGCACCTGGTGAAACAACCGGCTTATTTCAAAATCCAGTCGATGTTGAACTCCTACCTGAAAAAGAAGCCGATGCTTTTGCCACACTTGAAGCAAACGGACGAATACAGGTGTATGACATTGATGGTCAGCCATTGCGTTCTATGCGGTTTGCGCACGATTATCCTGCAGAGGGCGGACTAGGTGGAACAGCTTATTTGGCATACCTGCCAAAAAAAGACTACCTGTGTGCAATTGTTCAGGACCAAGGCAGTTGTTTTAGCCGTGAAACTGGAGATCAAATAGGTGAAAGCTGGACCATAGAAGATGGCAGCCCAAATGCGTTGGAAGTGCTTCGCAATGATACAATATTGATGGCATTTGGTGACAAAATAATCAGTTATGCGTTTGACGGTTTCAGAAAAAAAGTTCTCTTTGATGAAGCGATTATTGGCAAAGGGTTTGAAAGCATTGACATCAGCTTAGATGAAAAGGGGAAACTTTGGTTGCTCACCGATGAAGGCGTTCTTTTTAAGTTTAAAAAGCCCGGTAAAATTGAATACCAACTCCAAGTGGTAGACCATCCTTTAAGAAATCCAAGATTTGCAGTCATTGAAGACTTTGTTTACATCAGCAGTGACTCTCGTATTGAGACGATCGATGTGCGTCAACGGTTGATCGATCTTGAAGATGAGGCGAAGGAAGAGACTGAATAGTCATGTTGAGCCTTATATTGATTGCCCAATTGGGCTGCCAAAACAAAGACTCGTCAGAGAAATCGCTTTCAGAGCAAAAAACATCAAGCCAAACAGTCATTGACTCATCTCTGTCCACGACAAAGACAGTGAGATACTCACACAACAACATCGATTCATTGCAACTTGCTCCACCCGTCAGACGGGTCGAGGTCAAGAAAGCAATTGAACTAAGCGATGCCCATGTGGCAACCAAAGCCTTCCTAAAGCAGCACCTTCGAAAACATGCCAGTTCATCGGACAATCCATGGGCTTTGTTTCACAGCTTGCTGGCCTTCGGACCTGAGCATCAAACACAATCCGGAGAGCTTGCAATTGATGCCATATTGAGTCGGTATACTGAAGTCAAAATGCACAATGGCGAAAGCCTTCTATCTTTACCCAGTGCCATTGAAAAAAATGGACACAAAATACTGATTGAACCTCATGCTGATTTGGGTCTCAAGGTTCTAACTGAGATTGGCCTCTCACCTGACCACCCCATCAACATTGATGGTGAAATGTATCGATTTCAGGACCTTTATGCTGGTAGTCTCTTGTCAACATATCTCCTACCTCAGCAAAATATTTCTTCATACCATTCAACCAATGACATGCCATGGGGCATTCAAGCGCTCGCAGCCTACGCCCCACCTAAATTGAAATGGATTTCAACAGATAGAGCCGTTCCAATGACGATGGATGAACTGACTTTGTTTGGCATTGCGGTTTTGGACGGCGAAACAAAGTTTATGAAGGAGACACGACAGGCTGGTGCTGCATTTGAACGCAAGGGTCA
The DNA here is from genome assembly GCA_036146655.1 of Myxococcota bacterium. GTDB lineage: Bacteria > Myxococcota_A > UBA796 > UBA796 > UBA796 > JAYYJC01. The sequence goes on from JAYYJC010000484.1 coordinate 3,575, forward strand.
AGGCATCTTTAAGTATACCTGTGGAGGTGCACACTTGCTTCAGGGTATCGCCTACGCCGTGGCAAGAGGTTTTGGCGGTCCAAGAGCACGGCCGGAAATCGAGGCACAAGTTGATCTGTTATTCTATCGATTTCCAATCGAGCTTCAAATATACGACGCCACTCTTCAAGCAGCACCTCAGCATAAAATAAAATTACTTGTTCAACGGCTGAAGTTTGTCGGGCATTTTTTAGAAAGCTCAGCCAAACTTCATGCTCTCGGATTCTATGATCCCAATCAGCAGCAACTTGCAATGATTAAAGGTGCAGCAGATCAACTTGCACTGGTCGTTCAAGCGCTCCGTCAAGAAGGTGTTTTTGATGAACTTGAAGTGATAAAAGAGAGTGACACTCAAATGTACCTTGATTTACTCGGCGATGCAGGTCACGCCGTGTATGCGTTGGACCTCGTTTCTGGTCAACGAACAATACGACTTTAAGTCGGTTGAAAACGCTTTAATGCATCTGCAACAAGTTGATTAACATCCCCTTTGGATTGCGAACGCTCAGAAGTGCTCGGTTTCAGGAGTGGCTCTCCAAAGGAAGGTTGTGATGGCGGCCGCCCTTTTTGTCGAAGTGCTTCAACAGTGGCCGTTGGGATGGAAACGGCTCCGCCAAGCTGATGAGCGACCAACGCAATCTTTGCGATGTGTTCTACAAGTTCCAAACGCAGAAAAGCCTGTTCAAAAGACCCACCAACAGCCAAAACACCGTGATTGGCCAACATCAATACATCCGCATCGGCAAGCCCTTCTGCAATTCGTTCAAATAGATCTTCGGCACTTGGCAGACGAAATGGAATGAGCGGTATTCGAGCACCAAGTGAAACCACCGGTTCTGCCATAAAAGGGTCTCCCAAAGGGATGTTGGCAACACAGAAACCTGTCGCCGTGGGCGGATGCGCATGGATGACAGCACCGATATCTGGGCGCGATTCGTAGGCCGCTCGATGCAATTTAAACTCAGAAAATACCCTTCTTGTCCCATGCATTACCTTGCCAGTTTCGTTTACAACAATGAGCATTTCAGGTCTTACATCCGCTTTGCTCACTGCAGTTGGAGTCGCCAAGAACAAGCCTTCGTCTAATCTACAGCTCAGGTTACCATCGTGATTGGCCACCCAGCCATTTTGATGAACCCGATGGGAATATTTAATGATGTCACGACGAAGCTCTTCTTCAGTCAAAGTTCATCTCCTTTGAATGATCTTCAATGCGATCAACAATCCCAAGGATGACAGAGTGAAATGGGCAATTGTCTGTGCCTAATATTTGTCGGGCTGTGTTGCCTTCCCTAGATGCCAAAACCAAGTCACCAACACCAGCTTGGACAGAGTCCACAGCGAGAAATTCGCCACCTATTTTGCTTTTACCATCTGGTTGTACGGGCTGACAGACCAAGACGATGCGTCCATCATACACAGAATGCTGAACGGTACTCACCGCATTACCCACAACACGGCATAAAATCATGACGACTCCTTTGGGTTGGCTGTTGACCAAGCATGATCAACAATGCTCACAACTGCTGCATCAACAGGTACAAAGTGTTCGGGCAATGCGAGAGTCGCTTCTCGGCCGCCTATCCACGAAATGGTGTCACCGACACCAGCCTGCATGGCATCTGCGCAAACCAATGGTTCGCCTTGATTGTCACCATTACCAGATTTGGGCTGTATGACCAACAAACGGACTCCAGTTAGACCGGAATACTTTACCGAACAGACCACTGTACCAATCACTTCTGCAAGTTCCATAGAATGTTCCTTCAATCAGATTATATAGTCTACCACATTTGAGTCAATGCGATTGTAAGCGAAATGGAGCTTCCCTTAACAACCAAGGCAACAAATCGTCGTCTGGTCTTGGAATACACTTCATGTTCATTATTCCGCCATAGGGCTGAGCCGCAGACTGTGAAATCTCGAGTGCAGCTTCTATATCGTGCTGTGCACCTTCTATAATAAAATACCCTCGCCCCCCAAGAGCCACACCAAATCGGAGGGTGTGAAGACGAACAAAACTTTCTTTTAGGGCACGGTCACATGCGACCAAGGTCCCTGCAATTAGATTGGTTTCAACAATACCAAGTGTATCCATGGAAGCCGATTGATGAGGAGACTCCAATAGTCCGGACCAAATGTCGGCGTGAACCATCGGAATGTGAAGTTGCGAAAGAAGGTCGGATTGGTCATCAATCAAAGCATCTAGCCCTGCTGACACTTCTGCAACCCCACCGCCAATCAAAATGACATATTTGCCAGGTTCTACTAAGTTGGCCTCAAATACAGTAATTGGGCTACGCTTTAGAATGAGATCAAGCAATCGCAAACCAGCAGCGACTCCCTGACACTCAAGCAAGGCAATTGAAACGGCTGTTTCAGACAATTCGGAAATGACCCGACAGAGTACAGCGGCGTTCCCGAGTAAAGGTCCGCGCAGTGGTCAGTCCGTCTCCCGTTGGCGAAGCAATTGTAAACGAGGTGTACCCTTCGCCCCCAAAGCCAAGACCAGCATAGTTTGAGGCATTCTTGACAAAGATTGAGCAATTGACTACCCGAGCCATGCGGTGTAATGCATCGATATTCTTCGAATACATCGATGCTGTGTGTCGAAAACCATGTTCTGCTTCTACAGCCAAATCAATGGCCTGATGCACATCACTACAACGCACAAATCCAATGACAGGCATTAACAACTCGTGCTGTACAAAAGGATGTTCAAATGGGACATCACATATAATGAGACGGGGATCCCCTTTGTAGGGAACATCAATTTCGTCAAGCATTTTACAGGGCGACTTACCAACCCAGTTGCGATTAATGTGGGCTCGATCAGCCGTCAATATAAGACTTTCAAGACGCCTTATTTGGTGATTGCGAAGCCGTACAGCGCCAAGGCCTTCCAAACGCTGCATTAAAGGATCAAATATTTTGTCGACCGCAAGGACTTCTTTTTCGTCTGTGCAAATGATGTTGTTATCAAAAGATGCACCATTGTAAATCCCACGAGCAGCTTGATCAATGTCAGCGGTTTCATCCACAACGACAGGCGGATTACCAGGTCCTGCGGCCACACATTTTTTACCAGAGTTCATGGCCGCTTTCACCACTGCTCCCCCGCCAGTGACGACCAGAAGTTGTACTCCTTTGTGCACCATTAAGGTTTGCGCAGATGTGATGGTGGGTGACGCCACACAGGTCATTAGATTTTCAGGTCCTCCGACCTCCATGACTGCTCGATTGATTAAATCAATACAGTAAGCCGAAGTTTTTTTAGCAGAAGGATGCGTGTTGAATGCCACGGCATTTCCCCCAGCCACCATACCAATGCCATTGCAAATGATTGTTTCAGTTGGATTGGTACAAGGTGTGATGGAACCAATGACGCCAAATGGCGCACGTTCGATCAATGCAAGACCAGCGTCTCCAGTGTACGCAATGGGTTGCAATATTTCTGGCCCAGGTGTTTTATGAATCACCAACAGGTTCTTTTTAATTTTGTCTTCAACACGCCCCAAGCCGGTTTCTTCAACCGCTATCTCAGATAAAAGTCGAACCTGCTCTGCGCATCGCTTTCGAATATTGGCAATGATTTCTTTGCGTTTTTCGAGTGGCATTGCCACGAGTGTCAAGTGTGCAGTATGAGCCGCCGAAACGGCATCGTCCACAGTGCTAAAAACACCATGCATGCGTCCACTGTTCAGTTTATCGTTGATGCCATCGATGGATACTTTCCCATCGGTCGACAATTGGGCAATGACTTCGTTGACCAATTCTGTGATCATGGCATTGTTCATCCCTCATCTCCAATTCCAAACTTGGAATAAACCACTGAGCCTTCTATTGCCATTTGATCGACAATCCCCATAATGGTCGCATCAATCGGTCTGTTGTTGGTTTGGTTGGTCTGCCGTGCTGAAGAGCCAGATGCATAAAGCACTACCTCACCAAGACCAGCGCCTACGGCATCCGCAGCAACGACAAACGACTGCTTTTCGCCAAGGTCAAGCGTTAAATCTCGAACCAGATACAACTTTAGGCCTTC
>JAYYJC010000485.1:0-3726 GCA_036146655.1 Myxococcota bacterium
AAAGACTGACCTTCAGACTTCACAGAATCAATGTTTAAATCTACGCCATCAAGGACAAGTTCTTGAGAGGCTGGGTTTTTACATATGATTGTCCAAATGGCCCTCGCTGTCACCAATTTATTTGGGATGTCAAATTGCAGATGTAACTCTAAATGGATTGGAGAGAGAGTAATATCAGGCGCATACTGAGGCTGTGCACTGGCTCTTGCAAAAGGACGAAGGTGGTGTTTTTGACTGTGTAGAGACATGTGGTTTCCAAAGGGGTATCAATAGTAAGGAATAAGAACCCCGCTACCACTAATAACAGGCTTGTGGCCAGTGGTGTAATGTGCCTTGACATTTTGAAGGGCACGTTCTTCGATGCCATTGAGAAGGTCAGTCAAGCTGTGAAGGAGGTATCGAAGCATCAAATCATCTGGAATGATGCCACCAATGGTTCCGGTGGCATGGTAAATCAGCAATGTTGATTTACCGATTTTGATTGTGGCCAGTGCCCCACTGTTTTCAGGTAAAAAAATGGCCTCATCAAAGTCCTTTGCTGTAAGTTTTGGGTACACCCCAGAGGCAACCACTTTCCGAGCCTTTTCATGAAACTCGGGAGATTTAACCCAAGGATGTTCCCACATTTGATTGTCAGTGAGTGAGGCCATTTCTAAATTGTTCCACGAAGTTGTGACCCAATGACGGTCCTCAAATGGCCATGGTAAATCAACAAGCCCATACCAAGTTTCGTTGCCTTGCGCTTTCACCTCCAACTGAATGTAGTGAAAGTATGGATTGAGTGTAAAGTGATCGTCACTGTAAGCAATCCACAGGTCGTTTGGGGTGGCTTGTGTGAGCAGAAGGCCTATCCCACGTTTGGGTTTGGACATTCCATCACCAGAATCAAGTATTTTAACGACTTTGTGTGAATTGAGATCGTCAATTTGTTTGTCCGTCAGAACCGGAATGTCAAACTTACTGTACGAATTGAAACTGCGGATGTTGTCGTTGATGGGATGCGAAAAGGCAAGGCTCGTTATAAGACAAATCATGTCTTTTGTATAGCATTTGTAACGCCTACATTAGTCTTTGATTAAGACTCGGGCGGTCATGGGTGGCAGTTCAATGGTTAGGCTGTCGTTGGATGCATTAAAGGAACCACCGTTCAGCACATCGTTCCAATTGCCATCCGAAAGACCCGCCCAACTTAAGCCATTAGATACTGTACGAGACGACCATGAGCGGTTGATTATGACCAATGATTCACCTGAATTAGAGTGCCGTGCAATGGCCAAAACATCATCGTCTGTTTCACCCCACCAAATGATCCGATCTCCTTGTGTTAATTCTGGATAATCATGACGAATTTGACCCATGCTTTGAACAATATCCAAGGTCCCTGCTTGGTCTTCATTGAGATCAAAAGTCATCATTTGGCGGTTGTCTGGGTCGTGATAGCCGGGCAGTCCAATTTCGTCTCCGTAATAAATAAGCGCAGGTCCCTCAATGCTAAGTAGGTATACCCATGCCAATCTAAGTCGGGCATATGGTTCGTAATAGCTTGGGCTAGTGGCTGGACCACGCCATGTATCTGCTGGGCATAGACCGTCTCCATACAATGAACCGACTTCACCGGCCGCATGTGAGATAAACCGTTCAACATCGTGATTGCCTAAGAAGTGACTCATGGCTGCCCCGCCATAGAATTCTAAGCTGGATTGTACATCGGCTTCAGCCTGATGAAGCGGCGTCTCATTTCTGGCAAAAGCAGATAAGATGGCCCAATAATTACCAAACTCAAATTGACCATCGAGCATGGTGTCAGACACATAAGAAGCCAAAAGACCTCTGTCTCCTGAGAATGTCTCTCCGACTGTATAGAACTCGAAGGAGCCTCCAACATCTTTGTGTTCGATTTCTTCTTCAATGCGTGTTTGAAAATTGTGATGAACGGCATGAGGAATATGTTTTACTGCGTCCACTCGGAAACCATCGATGTTGTAGTCTTTTGCAAATTGAATGGCATCCTCAACCATTCTTTCGATGGGAGCCGTTTGGTAATATCGAAGGGTGGGGAGATAAGGTGCAAACCAACAGGTCTCTGGGGCTTGGTTCCAGTTGTCGTTTTCACGGCAAAGATGATAATCCGTAAACCAAGTAGGGTTGTCAATGGCATAGGGATGATCTTAATGAACAATGTTTCCGACCCAATCAACGAGAACTCGCATGTGCCTTGAGTGTGCACTTTCGATGAGTTCTCTGAGTGTGTCTTCATCACCAAATTGGGGTTCCAATTGAGTAGGGGATTTCGGCCAGTAGCCGTGATACCCAGTAATTGTCATATTGCAGTCGCCCTCAAAAATACCATCCGCATTGTCCCATGGTGCCGTAAGCCACAAAATATCAACACCAAGTGACTCAAGGTAGTCGAGTTTGTTGATGAGTCCTTTCCAGTCACCACCTAAGTAATCTCCGGTTTCCCAGTTGGCCCCATAAGGATTGTCATTGGAAGCATCACCATTATTGAACCGATCAACAAAGGCAAAATACATGGTGGCATTGTCGAGTTCAAAATCATCGTTCCAAATGGGAATGTTGAGGACCTGACCGGTTTGATTTTCGGCATTAAAAGGCGTAAGTGTAATCAAGTTTCGACCGGTAGGAAGATCATCGATTGTTAATTCGAGTGTGTTGTCTGACCAGTCTGAATCAATGGCATTTCCATTTAATTCGACTTGGACTGTGCTGACACTGCCATCAAGTCCAATCGCAGAAAAGCGTAGAGAGTCGCCATCATGTTCAAGGTTGGTGAGTTCAAGCCGCGCGGTTTGACAATCTGCAACGCGAAGCACTGAATTACAGGTCACTTGACCAGAAATACAATCTGGTTGCCACCCTGTACCTTCATCACATTGATACATGTCTGCGTTCGGGTCGCAAACCCAATTATTGGCGTTGCTGCTGTGTTCAATAAACTTGTATGCATACGCCCCTTTGGCAATGGACAGATCGACTTGATAGCTGCCGTCATCTAATTCTTCAAGCTCGATAGGTTCCCAATCTGAAAACTCCCCAGCAACTGATACACCATTGACCTGTCCTTGTGGCGTATATGTAAAGGTCTTTCCACATTCTCCATCTTCAATGGTCCCAGCACCAAAGGTTACATCAAATCTCAGGGAAGCTTCAGTGTCACATTTGTCAATTGCGGTAAAGGTAATGGTCGCATCGGTATCGAGGTCAGAGGAAATAATCAAATCAGTTTTGGTCGTCTCAATACTGACATCCTGACTATTCGACTCGGCTCGTATGATGAGTTCGTCAATTGAGAGCGTGGAGTCAACAATCATTTCTTCGATGGGAATCACAATCGAATCACCTGCGGGTGCTGTGGTCTCGTAGGGTGCGTTTAAAATCGGGTCAACAGGGTTTCTACAGCAGCCAGTGAGAAATAACCAAAACATTTGAACCTCCAATTCAGCCGCAACTTAACGTATTTTCCGTTTGGTTTAAAGTCGTTTTATGGAAGTTTTGATTTGGATTGTCTTGGTGAAGGTTGATTGGCTTAAGAGTTCATATTTCAGGGATGGTTTTTGTGTTCAAAAAACCAAATGAAGCTTTTTTTTAAAATTCATAAATTTTAAACTGAGTAAACAACTCCCTCAGGGCAGGCACACAATTTGAAGATTTTAATATGAGGGATTTAATCCGTTGTCGTTTTACAAAACCCGTGAATTCAAACGA
>JAYYJC010000486.1:0-11282 GCA_036146655.1 Myxococcota bacterium
AGACTTAAATGTTCAGTATTTTACCATCTGACAAGTGGCCTCAAAGGAACTGCATTCCATTAATGTACCCTCTTGATCATTTTGGCCATTATGAAAAACTTTGGGTACAGAGTTTAAAAGCTGCCCCCCAACCAACCATAAAACCCATCTGCGCTTCCAAGCGGTATTCCACCCTCAGTTAATCCAAAAGCGTAGCCACCCCGTACACTGATGCCGCCACCCCAAGACACCAATAGGCTCGATCTCAGTTCGGCACCTGCCCCTACGAGTGGTGGCGCACTGAGTTCTTCTGTGGTGTCATAAGCTGCGCCTGCATCGATGAATGCAGCTGCAGAAATATTTCGGACAAATACCGGTAACGCTTTGTAACCTCTGTCAATCCAGACCAGTGGTAGGCGATATTCTATGGCGCTGAGATAGTAATTTGCTCCAGAGTCTGTGGCTGGGAAATAGCCTCTCAAAGAGCGCCATTCATCTGGCAAAGTAAAATAGCCACTGTCTCCGAAGGAGCCTCCCAATCGAAAGTTCCCGTACCGCTGTGAATCGCCAGCGGACAATCCTGTGGCCAACTTGAAGGCAAAGACATGATTTTTAAACCAAGGCAGTGACCGATATTCACGCCAGTCAGCTGTGAACTTGAGTTGTGAAAAAGGAACATAATTGTCTTCGTCGTCAAGCACCCAAGAGCCGATGTAAGGTGAGTATATTTGCCCGACTAAGGACACAAGTCTTGTATTTTCAGGACTAATGGATCTTGCATACGACATACCCCGGACATATCTCCAACCGCCACCAATACTTGAAAGAAAGCCTCGAGTAGGTAGGAATGGTTTATAGACATTGTCGGGAAGTCCAGCATTTCGAATTCCTGACTCAGGTGCTATCCAAGGGCGCTGTAGAGAACCATTCCAACCGCCAAATATTGAACGAAAACCATTCAATGCGTAGCTGGCCTGTGCATACATTCGTATCCGTTGGTCCCAGTATCTTTGACCAGTGTCTTGAATGCTGGGAACCCATGCGCCATTTCCGCTGGCAGGTCCATTGTACACATACACATTGCTCACGGGAACTGTGTAGGAGAATGCCCCAATAGAAAATACAGGCACAAATGTATTGAGGGAATAGGCTGCAGCCCACCCAAGGTATTTGGAGTCAGTTCGATAGGTTGTACTCAATGAATAGCTGTGACGCCTGAGCGTATCTGTTCCCGCAGTTCCTAAAGAGCCCATAAATCCGTATGCCGTTCTAAAAATACCAGGAGAAATGAATCGAGGAGCAATGGTTCTTCTGGCTTTGTATCTGCCGACTGGGTAAGTGAACTCGTAATCAGTTTCTTTTTTTTCAGCCTCAAAAACAATGGCTTCATCTTGGATGCCCGGACCAGTGTTAGGCTGCTCATCACCCCAAAATAATTCTTCATGAGGAAGCCCAAAGTGACCCTTTTGCCCCAAGAGCAAGTGGTAGGGTCCTCCAATACCTGTCAAACCTTGGTATTCTAGGGCTTCGGTAGGCAGTGAGAGCGGTGACGGGTTTTTGTCTTGGGGTTTTTTTTGTCTGCGCCTTTCTCTTTTTGATAATTCTTCCGCTCCATCTTCCATATCAATGTTCGGCTCTGGCGGGACAGCTGGTGCCATTGAAGGTGGGATTTGAGACATCTTTTCAATTTCATGTATCGAATACGGAAGGCTTTCAACCAATGGCCATTCTTCGGGGTTCAAAGCCATTTGAGCGACGCCAAACCCTCTTTTGTGATACGCCGAAAATATGAGCATTTCATTGTCAGGAGCCGGAGAAGGGCGAAATGCCCCGCCAAGCATATTGGTGACTTGGTATACCAAGTTTTCACTGAGTGAAAGGGCATATATGTTGTAAACACCCGTGCGATCTGATGCATAATAAAGCCACTGTCCATCATGTGAAAAGACAGGATCAATATCGACAGATGGTCCATCAGTGACTTGGAAAATCGGCTGTGCTTGGTCATCGAGAATCCAAATATTGCGTTGACCGTTTCGCCACATTGATACTGCGATGTGTCTGCCGTCAGGTGAAAAACGAGGGGTACCATACTGCGTGTGATCGGTATTTTCCGTAAGGACATCCAGTTTTTGGTCGATGGCAAGTGATGCAATTTGATTGTTTTGCGCTCGGTTGGTGACCACCAACAGTTCTCTGCCATCAGGTCTAAAAAAAGGGTCTCTCGCTCGGTCTGCACTGGTGAGCATGGTGTTGCCACCGTTGATTTCATAGAGGTAGACATCTGAATACAAGTTGAAGCGGTTGACAGTCCTTAGAGCAGAGTAGGCATAGGCTTCACTGTCTTGTCGCCAACTGAAGTCTGACGCAAAAACATTGGGCATCAGGATCTTTTCTTTCCCATCTGACAAACGGTGCATGCGAACACTTGACCCTTCATAGATCGTCGAACATGCGTAGACAATGTGGGTACCAGAGGGAGAGAGAGAAGCACCCATGCAGTTGTCATTGGTGTTGGTCAACCACTCATATTCAGTCAAACCGGTGGATTGTATCGCTTCAGCTTGAGTGGCATATCGTTCATAGGCTGATTCCTTCCAGTCTTCATATAGTTTTGGCAAGCGCTTTCCAAATATACGGCGCGCTGGCAATGCATAGGGTAATGACCCACCATAGGTATGGTTCCACTCCGTCCACACCTGCTCTCCGTAAGATTCGGCCAAGTAATTCATAAAATCTTGGCCAAAGAGGTAGCGCAGATTACCACCCGGCCAAGTGGTAATATACCCATCCATGGTGTCAAGTGGTGGGAAGTCGTCTTCGAGAACGCTGATTCGCTTAATCATGTCAGGCACAGAGTGTCGGCCTCGTCCACCTGGTGTCTGCCAGGTTTCTTGCATGGTTGCCTGCCCCTCGATAATCCACCCCGGTGCTAATCCATTGAGGGCGATGATCCGGCCAAACAGGCCACGCAGCACCTTATTAAATCCTTCCACAGTATCCATGTGAAGAATGTGGGTGTACTCATGAGTGAAGATGGCATCATTCCAGTCTTCATACAGAGACAGCGTAGAGTCTCCTTCAGGTGCTGTCACAAAAATAACAATGGTATTGACAGGAAGATACATGGCATACCCATTTGCAGAATCCGTATTGTCAACCAAAACGAGTTCTGTTGGCAGCCTTGGTGTCCATAACAACTCTTGTGTCATCTCTGTATAAACTTCTTCTACAATGTGTGACATCTCCTCTGCCAGTTGCTCTTCTTCACCGTGAAAGTGAATGCGAAAATGAGGTGTTTCCATTGTTCTCCATGTCAGGTCAGGATCATACGCTGCTGCCTGTGCAGTGGCGTTCCAAATCGAACTAAGACCAAGAAGACAAAACAAAAGAAGTGTGGGCATATTAAATCGCAGTGGACATGTGGTAGAATAATACAACGCTGCTAGCCATTCTAACCCATCAAAATGAGGATGACAGTAATGAAAGAGAAGCACATTCGGATTCGAATTGAACAATGCTTGGCTTTGGCTAAGGCCTCCAACTGTCCGCGTCGAAAGTTTGGTGCACTGCTTTTGGACCCATCGCGGAATGTGATTCTGATGGATGGTTATAATGGTGGTCCGAGAGGTGGCGGAAAGCTTTGTGGTGGACCAGTCTGCTTGAGAAATGAGCAGAAAGTGGTTTCAGGCACTCGCATGGAAATAGGTTGCCACCACGCTGAAATGAATGTCATTTGTAATGCCGCTGCGAACGGTGTTTCAACTCGGAATGCATGGCTTTTGGTTACTGGTGAACCGTGCATGATGTGTGCAAAATTGATCCACCATGCGGGCATTGAAAAGGTCATTGTGGTTTCTGGCGGATATGCAGGTGCCAACGGTTGTGAATATTTACAAGATCATGGTGTGGCCGTTCAGCGAATGACAGGACCGCAAGATCCGAGAACAGAGTCATAGCCATCGGTGTGAACTACTCCAGATCAATTGGTTTTGTCCTACGCTTTTTCGTGACATTTGGCATTAGCTATTGGGTTTGGACTCAGCTTCAAACCAGCAATGGTGCACCACTAGAAAGGATCAAATTGGCCCCGAAATGGGCAATGGCTCTTCCTGCTGCTGTCATCATGTTTAATACCGTTGTCCATGCACTTCGCCTTCAGATTTTATTTGCTGCTGCAGATCGACCAATTTCCTTTCCAAAGCTTCTTGAAGCGATACTCAAAGGCCATTTTGTTGGCCTCGTGCTTCCGATGGGTGGTTCAGACCTTGTGAAGATGTCTTACCTATCGAGAGTAACGAGTGCAAGTCTTGCAACCGGAATACTTGGGTTGGCTCGGTTGCTTGAAATGATTCCTTGGGGAGGCGCACTGATTTTTGGAGGCTGTATGCTTTTGACCTTCAACCTTGGCTTGGGAATTTTGGCACTTGGTTGTGGTGGCTTATTGCTGTTGATGTGTGGCATTGGGATTTGGATGAGCCAACGCAATCTGTCTGCTTGGGTTAATCGTTCACCTCGATTTTTTCGTTTTGTAAGCCAACTTGAGGGCGCACTTCACATCATCGGGGGTCAGCGGAGACCCATTGCTCAGGTCACACTGCTTGGACTTTGTTTTTTGGTTATGAACACAATTTGTCTTTGGGGTTTGTGTCATGCATTCCAGAACCCATTGTCAGTTCTAGATGTTCTGACCATGTTCCCACTGATTGATTTTTTGGTTTCACTTCCGATTTCTCTCAATGGAGTGGGTGTAAGAGAGACCGTTTATCCTTTACTGTTAGAAACATTCGATTTTAAGCTTGAACTTGCACTGGCAGTGGCTTGGACCCGTTGGACAGGGGAGCTTTTTCGGGCAGCCGTGGGTGGTGTTCTGTTTTGGCTTGACCGTGCGAAAGACTAAAACCAATAATTAAAACCAGCAAGTGCTGTTCCCGCAGTTCCAGTACGGCCCTCTGTGCTGCCCAAGTCCAGATTGAGACCGAATCCGGCATTAATAGACAAGTTGGGTATGCCAACTGGGAAGATTTGGGCTTCCATGCTGGGTTGAAGACGAAGCACGGAAAATTCATCAATTCGAACAATCCCCATTCCACCGCCTGCCATGAGGTTCATGTTGTCTTCAACCACCATTCCATACAAAAAACGGCCTGCAAATACAAGCTCGTTGGGTTCCGTTGGATCTGTCGAAAACCCGAAACACAGTTCGGATTGAATCTCCAAATCGCTTGAAATGTTTGAGTTGATGTTGCGCAGTGGAATTCCATATTTTGCTGAAAGCGTTGGCATTGAACCAAACCACTGATTGACGCCAACGCCGATTCGACCGTCCATGTCTTTGGCGATGGCATTTGCTGATATGAGTCCCATCATTAAGAGGAGCATTCTGTTTCCAACCGTAAAAGTGTTGACTTGTAAAGTTTACTAACTGATTTGTGGACTGGCAAACAATTTCGCAATTTTTTTGGATGTATTGTCGATTTACACGATATATTTTCGCTGAGGATTACTATGCTATCTATTTTACTAACAAGCCTGTCATGGGCTGAATTACCCATGCCGGCCTTTGAAGATTGCGGAGAAACCGATCAACCCGATTTATGTCCGGATGATTTACGAGAGCGATGGACTCTTATTTCATACATTCCATCTGTTGCTCGCGAATCTGTGCGCGAAGCTGAACTGACATTTGGGAGTGGTAATCGCATAGACAAAGCTTGGCGATACGGTGCGGGCCGATTTGATGTAAAGATTTCCATTATGGACTCTGGGATTGATTGGGGCTCCAATGACATCAAAAAGAAGTTCTATCTACATGCACCTGAGCTGCCCATTCCACAACTGTCAGATGGTTCTGAGGCCAGCGATTATGATGCCAACGGTGACGGCGTTTTCAATATAGATGATTACAGTGAAGATCCGAGAGTTGATCAGAATGCAGGTCCTTTTACCGGCGAAGACGAACTAGATGTGTCTGATCTCATTTATACATTTTCAGACGGCATTGATGACGATGGCAATGGATATGTCGATGACATTTCAGGTTGGGATTTTTTTGGACGCGACAACGACGCCTTTCACATTTATAATGAAGGATACGGAACTCATGGCAATGGGGTTGCTCGGGAAGCAGCAGCAGAAGGCAACAACGGCCGAGATCGCATAGGTGTATGTCCCAATTGTGCGATAGTGCCGATCCGTGTTGGCGATACATTTGTCACTGACGGAGGGAGAGCTGCGGAGGCCATTGTTTACGCCACCGACATTGGCTCTGCAAGTGTAACCATGGCCATTGGTGCGCTTTCAAACTCTGAAGCCACTGAGGACGCCGCACGTTATGCCTTCGAAAGTGGGACTTTGCTGGTTGGGGCTGCTGGTGACGAGAATTCATACCATCATAATTTTCCAGCCGTTCTAGATGATGTTGTTTATGTGCATTCACTGACGCACAACACGGGCGATGATGACGCAGAAGTCTACTCCTATATGAACACTTGGAATTGCAACAACTATGGGGCCAGAATGACACTTTCGGCTGCCTCTACCGCATGTGCCACCGGTGCCGTGGCCCAAACCGCAGGTGCGATCGGATTGATCAAGTCCATTGGACTTGACAATGGGATTGACCTTACCGCAGGGGAAAACTATCAATTGTTGATCAACAACATTACCGACATTAACCTCTCTGAAGATGAGCGAAGCATCTCAAAAGCCTATCCTTCTCATGAAGGTTGGGACCCATTTTATGGGTATGGCCGTCTCAATGTTGAAGCTGCAGTTTCGGCCGTTGTAGAAGGCCGTATACCGCCTTCTGTATCGATTTCTTATCCAGAATGGTTTGAGGTGATTGTTCCAGACAGCACACCAGTGGTTGATATAGAGGCCACAGTTAATGCCAGTCGGACAGGTGCTTTCTCATGGACACTAGAAGTGGGCTACGGGCATGACCCCAGCTTTACCATTGTTGACTCGGGTACGGGTGGCAGTACATTTAGTGGTGTGCTCACCACCCTTGATGTCAGTGCTTTACCCGAGATTTCAATACCTGAGGCTGAATATGATGAGACCATTCGCGAACGGTTGGCGAGAGTTAATGAACCAGCTGTGACGGTTCGTCTCCGTGTAGAAGACTCCAACGGTGTGCTCGCTGAACAACGGAAGACATTTTTTGTTCATCAAGACAGCAGCCTCTTTGCCGGATTTCCCTTTAGACTGAATGGTTCTGGCGAGGCGTCACCAGTCCTTTACGACATGGACGGAGACCAAGACTTTGAAATTATTGTCGCTGATGGTGGTGGCTTCGTTCATGTTGTCGATTCGAGTGGACAAGAACTGCCGGGTTGGCCTCAGATGACCAATGAGGCCCCAGGCCTGTCGACAGTTGGTGGATTCTCCAGTTTAAAACCGGTCAGAGATGTCATCGTAGGTTCGCCTGCTGCTGGTGATCTTGATGGAGATGGTGTCAACGAGGTGGTCGCAACTGGAGTTTATGGTGGGGTTTATGCATGGCATGCCGATGGAACTTCTGTTGCTGGTTTTCCGGTTCAATCACTTGGTCGAAATCCTGAAGAGTTCGACACTGATCATACCTATGATCAAGGTTTTATGGGTGCCCCAACCCTGTATGATATAGATTCAAATGGCAGCCTAGAAATCATAAGTGTTGGTCTCGACTCACGGCTCTATGTGTGGAAGAATAATGGTGACAACTATGATGGCTATCCCATCTCCTTTTGTGCGCCTGAATTGTGCGGTGTCAAAGGTTATCGGGCCATCACATCCGTGACTGTTGGAGATGCAGACAACGATGGGGCAGTGGAGTTTGCTTTCGGTACAAACGAAGCTGTCAACAATGAATCCGACTCTGTTTCATATCTTTATGATGCCATCACAGCTCAACTAGAGCCAAACTGGCCGCTTGCTGTAAGGGGACTTGTTGGTGAAGCGGTACTTCTCCCTCAGGTTGGAGAGGGGCATCCGGCCTCACTTGCCATGGCTGACATTGACAACGATGGTGATTATGAACTCGCTAATCCTGTCATGCTTGGCACCAATTCGCCCGTTCATCATGATGGGACAGATGCAATGGCCCTGGATTTCTATGCTACCGGATTTTCTGAAAGCAGCAATGCGGATGTGCCTTCACTGGTTCAAATGGTGTCAAACCCATCATGGGGTGACCTCGATCTCGATGGTGTTCCAGATTATGTCATTTCAGGGGTGTCATCCATTTATCTGGTTTCCCTTGCAGCCCGATATGAGATGAACTTTCAGCAAGGTATCGGCGCATGGTCTGGATCGACAGGCTTAATGTTTGAGGGGTGGCCACGACAAATCGAGGATGTTCAATTTCTCACTGCGCCTGCCATTGCGGATGTGAGCGGAGATGGCGTACCTGAAGTAATTATGCCATCGGGAGGCTATCTCATGCACGCATGGGACAAAGATGGTATCGAAGCGGGAGGCTTCCCCAAGTTCACAGGTCAGTGGATTCTCGCCTCTCCGGCTGTGGGAGACATAGATGGCGACAAGTACATTGATGTGGCTGTGACCACCCGAGAAGGTTGGTTGTATGCGTGGGGCACAAAGGGCGATGCAGGGCAAGATGTGCAGTGGTCTGCCATCCACCATGATGCTCAAAACACCGGTAACTACGACCATCCATTGCCGCAACAAGAAGGTTTGCCCAATGCGGTTTCAAATCCTGAAGAAGGTTGCTGTAAGCGCAATGACAAAGAACAGCAAGCTGCATTGGTCTTTCCCTTGCTATTGGTATTAGGCTGGCGACGCCGTCATCATAATTAATCCAGTGGCATCGAATTGGTGAAATGCATTTCATTCCAAATGCACAACAGTGTGCCAAATCAAGCGGACTCTTTTACCGCACAGCAGTGAGAGCTACTCTGCAAATCCCTGATTTGTCAGTGTTTTGGAAATATCGTTAGAGACTTCGCTTGGTTTTTTCATCCCATCAATGTGCACGACTGTAAATCCATGATTTTCCAAATAGCTCAGCATTGGAAGTGTCCACTCATGGTAGCCATCAATGCGCGGTTGTACCTTCTCTGCTGTATCAGACCCTCGCTGATACAGCTCCCCGCCACAGTTATCGCATACACCTTCTACAGAAGGCGGTACAAATATGAGGTGAAAACTTGCCCCACAGCTTTTGCACATTCTGCGATTGACCAATCGGCGATGAACTTCCTCATCAGTAATGTCAATGGCCAAGACAAGATCAATTTTGCGATTTCTTGGTGTCATCCACTTGATAAGTTCATCCGCTTGATTGGTTGTCCTTGGAAAACCATCCAGTAAGACACCTGAGTCAACATCCCCTTTGGCCAGCCGTTGGGCGAGTATTTCCATAGTGACATCATCTGGAACCAGTTGGCCAGCATCCATAATGGTTTTGACCCGCTGACCGAGTTCAGAATTCTTATCTAGATTTCGGAACAAATCTCCAGTGGAAATGTGGGTCACGCCAAGCAGGTTTGAAATGTGATCAGCCTGTGTACCTTTGCCAGCCCCAGGTGGGCCAAATAGAACAACATCCATTGTTTGTACTCCAAATTAAATCATTGTGAACAAGCATGATTAATGGATTGACGGCCACCTGTAAATGTCAGATTGAATCATTTCATGTATGCGTGATCCTATCCTTTAAATGTCGCTTCCATTGCAATTCGTACTTCGTCAGGTATCCGAACGCTGCTGGATTTAGCATAGTCATAGGTCACAATGACTGTGGTTCCTTCTGCAAGCCAACTGTGTTCATTGGTTTGTATTTTTTCGGAGACTTGCTGTCCGATGGCGTAATGCAAAGTGAAGCTTTTCGTGCCTATTCTCGTTACTCTGACACCACACCACAGATTTGCGGGGTAATGAATGGGCTTTCTGTAGCTGACTTGAACATCGGCTAAGATAGGGCCAATGGTTTTGTGATCAAGCAAGCCAATGCTTTGGAAAAGTTCAATCCGTGCACTCTCCATCCAAACAAGAAAGCGGGTATGATTGGCATGTCCGAGGGCATCCATCTCGCCCCAGTGCATAGGGAATCGACAGACAACAGGAAAATATGGCATTTGTAATCCATTAGGGTGGTTTACTCACATTTTAGATCATTTTGTTCTATTGTGCTGAACGGTCAACAATTGAAAGATTGTCACAGGCAAAGACTTGTAACTTTTGTACAGTTAGATAGATAATGACCTATTTTGTGTTTAGGACCTTTCATGAATGTTGTTCATACAGACAGTCTTTCTCGCCGATTTGGGCAGCGATGGGCCTATGCACACATTGACATTCAACTCAATGCCGGTGAGAAATTGCTTTTATTTGGCGCAAACGGCTCAGGAAAAAGCACATTGCTCCGAACGGTTTCAACACTGTTACCTCCAACGCAAGGCACCATTCGTCTTTTTGGTTCGCAAACGGCGGGTGACACCTTTCAATCACGGCGGCGAATTGGTTTTTTGTCCCATCATGTAGGGCTCTACGAAGATCTTTCCGCCATTGATAACCTTATGGTTTTTGCTCGGCTCTTCGGTCAACCTATTCAACGGAAAAGGGCCCAAGATTTACTCGAACAGGTTGGTCTCGAATACCGCTCAGAGCCCATCAGTCAATATTCTGCTGGGATGCGTAAAAGAGCAAGTTTGGCACTTGTTCTGCTCAAAAATCCAGAGCTCATCCTCTTGGATGAGCCATTTTCTGCGCTTGACCCAGAGGGCGTAGAAGCGCTTGCTCGATTTGTGCGTGAAAGCACTGCCAGCATCATTCTCACATCACATCAAATAGAACGGGCTGCTGCCCTTTGTGACCGAGCCGTTATGCTTGAAAATGGATTGATTCGTTGGCGTGGGAATGCGACTGACGCTTGGAAGGCGTGGCAGCAATCGCAACAGGGGCTCAATCAGTGAGAGTGATTTGGGCCATTATTCGAAAAGATTTGCTCATAGAGTGGAGGTCACAAGCCCGGATAGTCTCTCTGAGCGCATTTGCCGTTTTGGTTCTGCTGCTTTTCAGTTTTGCCGTTGGTCCGCACACGGAATCCCTCCGACGCCATGCCTCAGGCTATTTATGGCTGGGCGTCATTTTTGCATCCACCTTATTGGTTCAGCAGTCCATGCGCACAGAGATTGAATCAGACGCCATGACCCAGCTGCAGCTTGTGCCTGTTTCAAGCACAAGTTTATTTTACGGAAAAGCCATTGCTTGTTTCTTTCAGTTATTGCTGATCTCGCTCGTCATGCTTCCACCATTATTTGCGTTATGTGACTTAAACCTCACGGAATCTTTGGGAT
>JAYYJC010000487.1:0-4364 GCA_036146655.1 Myxococcota bacterium
TGGAGCTGTCAAACTTAGTTAGGAAGTTCTTAAGGTCTTCAGCCACATTGGCATTAAATGCCTGAATACGGACATATCCTATGCCGTCATCCAGCTGTTCACCCTTCACAGGATCGATTTTAATGCGACCACGGATGATATTAAACAATCTGGGTTTGGACCATCCTTTACGCATAACCATAATATTAACCGCACTACCAACTTCTCCCCGGAGCAATGACACGGCTTCCTGAAGGTCCATATTGATGGTTGAGTAGTTTTCAATGCGCACAATTTTGTCATCCGCTTTGAGTCCTGCTCTAAATGCAGGAGTGTCTTCAATTGGTTCTTTGACCGTCAGTTCGCCATTTACAGTTGTGATTTGTATACCCAACCCACCAAACTCTCCTTGATTGTCAAGATCCATTTCAGCGGCTTGAACTGGAGGCAATAGGATTGTATGTGGGTCTAAAGTAGAAAATGCGCCATTGATTAAGAGGTACTCTACCTCAGCTCGATCCGTACTTTGATGTAAGTTCTTGTCAAGATAGCTCGCAATCATTTGAAGTGCAGAAAGCAGTTCTTCGAGGCGGTCAAACTTTGGCACGGAAACAGATTTGGATGCTTCACCGATGGTCATATGAAGAATATTCTTTTCAGAGACATAAACGAAGTAGGCCTCATCGACATTCCATTCAACTCGTTCAAGTGCTGCTTCGAACATCTCTTTGATTTTTTTACTATCGAGATCTGCAGAATCCACATAGTTTGCTTTCAAAAGAGCAAAGTCTTTTGTCAATACAGAAAGTTGCGAAAGATTGTGACTAGAAGTGGCATTTGCGTCGGTTACTCCAAGAAGTTTCTTAATCGGAGATTGACCTTGGGCAACAGGTTCACTATTTGATGAGCAGCCAAACCATACGCTTAAAATAAATGGCGAAATATACATACTGTCCTTACAAAGAATTTAACTCTGCTTTGTATTGAATGGTTCCACATTCTTGCTTATTACATAACCATTATTTGGTTCATCCAATAGCAAATGGGTATAATTCATACATAGCATGTTAATTACACATGACCCGCCTACATTTGTCCCATTTTCCATTTCCCTCCTAATTCGTCATGTCCTCACTTAAAATTACTTGTCCACACTGCAGCAATAAGCTCAGGCTTAAATCCCCACTGCCACAACCAGGTAGCACGATGCGGTGCAGCCACTGTCAGCAGCAAATGACCCTGACTTATCCACCTAAACTCATCGAATCTTTGAAGGCCAAAGGCTATGAGTTTGAAGGTGAAGGCCGTTATCAGGCACCATCTCAGCGGGTCCCTAAACCGCCAATCGAGTCCCAAAAGCAAAGTTTAAGGAAACCCAAAAACAGTCAACCAAAAACCAAGCCAAAACAGGCATCTCGTGGGTCTTCTACCGCTTCCTCAAATCCAAATGAGACTCGAAAGACAACCAAGCATACAGCTTCATCAAAATCCGAGGACTCGAGTAAGAAGCCCTCAAAAATTAGCAGAAAGTCCAAGAAAGAGCCATTTATCCGAAAATGGACCAAAAGGTTGGTTGCCGCTGGAATTTTATTGGGCATTACTGGAATGGCGGGGACATACGGAATGATAGAATATTATTCAAAGGACCTACCGTCGATTGAACAACTTAAAAATTACAAACCGCCAACAGTTACTGTCATTTACGACAGGCATGGTGAGATCCTTGGAGAACTGTACAAAAACAGACGATATGTTGTTCCACTCGACCAAATACCTGAACATGTTCAAAACGCATTTATTGCCGCTGAAGATGCCAATTTCTGGCAACATCAAGGTGTAGATTACATGGGCATAGTCCGTGCAGTTTTACGCAATGCTGCGCAGGGAAAAAAGGCTCAAGGGGCCTCCACGATTACGCAGCAAGTCGCACGAAACTTTGAGTTTCTTCTCAGCAAAGAAAAAACATATGAGCGTAAAATTCGAGAAATATTGTTGGCTCAACGAATGGAGCAAGTTTTTGATAAGCAGCACATTTTATACCTCTACCTAAATCAAATATACTTTGGTTCCGGTGCTCATGGGATTGAGGCGGCATCAAGGGTTTATTTCAATAAAAGCGTTCAAGACATTACGATTGCTGAGGCTGCTATTCTTGCTGGATTACCCCAAAGGCCTTCAGCATATTCCCCCCATCGCAATTGGAAGTCAGCCAGAGGAAGACAGGAATATGTACTCGGTCAAATGCTCAATAAGGGATACATCGATGCAACGACACACAAAGAGGCAATCGCTGAAAAGGTAGCGGTCTACAAAGAAGAGAACAAATTTTTGAAACAAGCGCCTTTTTATACAGAACATGTCAGACGCTATCTACTTGATACATATGGCGAAAATAAATTTTATGAAGATGGTCTAGAAGTTATAACGGCCTGTGATTTGGAAGCGCAAAAATTAGCGCAAACGGCCATTCACGAAAAGGTATCTCGTGCAGATAGATTAACTGGCTGGAGAGGCCCTAAATCAACCATTGAAGAAGATGCGATTCAGGCCAAACTCAAAGAACAAGAATTGACACTTTGTGAGGCTGAAAGCCAACTCGTTACTTATGTTTTTGACACCAATAGTGGTCAAGGGGGACACCCACCTCCTCCAGATAAATCAACACTCAAAGTTGACAACATTTATGAAGCAGTCGTCTTAAGTGTTGAGAAAAAACACATTGTGGCTGGCGTGGGTTCACATCAAATCCTCATTCCAAGGTCATGGACCGAATGGGCTTATGAGCCGAATCCTGATTGGTCATACAGACGGCGGAAACAAAATGATTTGACCAATGTGGTGTCGATTGGTGATGTGGTTGATGTCAGAATTGTGACCCTTGACTCGGAAGAAGCCAAGCCCCTGAAGGGATATACAAAAGCAGGACCTGGTCCATTTCTTGCAGGAAGGCTTTGGCAAGATGTACAATTGGAAGGCGCCCTCTTGTCATACCGTGTGACACAAACCACAGAAGAAAAAGACGATAGAGGCGCTGTATTAGCAATGGTCGGTGGCTTTTCGTTTGAAGAATCTGAATTTAATAGGGCCATTCAGGCCCTACGCCAAGTTGGTTCAACTTTTAAACCCATCGTTTATGCGGCTGCCATTGAGTCCAAAGAATTTACCGTTGCCACTATGGTTCAAGATGCCCCAACCATTTACCAAACCCTGAATGAAGAACTGTGGAAACCCGGTAATTATGGTGAAGACTATTTGGGGAATATAACACTTCGACGAGCATTACAAATGTCACGCAATGTGTGTACCATCCGGGTTTTAGATCGCCTGTCACTCGATCGGATTTACGATCTTGCTGGCCCAAAATTACGCATTGGCTATGATACCCCGACTTGTGAACGAAAGCACATTTCAGTCGATGATGAATGTCAAGGTTCGACTTCAGTCTCGCCTGTGGAGGGTATGCAGTGGTGTGAGTATTGCATACCTGAAAGTTGCCCATTGGTTCAGGTCACAGAGGACAATTCATTTGAGTGTATGGATACCCCTCAAACCATAGGTGACACAAACTATTGTAGAAGTTGCGATGTCAATCTTAGGGTATGTGATTGGTTGCCCATTACGAAGCTGCCCGAAAATGATCGATGCCTTGACCCACGGCTTGACAGCAACACGAATGAAATCATGTGTCGTAGTTGCGATTTGAGTATGGGATTGGGTTCAAGCTCATTGACCATGCTTGAGCTTGCCAGAGCATACAGTGTCTTTGCAACTTACGGAAAACTTATCGAACCCTATTTTATCGAGTCCGTCAAAGACAGGGACGGTACCGTCATTGAAACCCATGAAGCTTCAGAACCCGAGGAGGTACTTGATCCATCTGTTGGGGCAATCGCACATTGGCTTGTAAGAGAAGTGGCAACTGGAGGAACTGGCGCCGCAACCAATCGACTCAAAATACAGGTGGCAGGAAAAACAGGAACCACCAATGATTTCTTTGATGCGTGGTTTGTGGGTTATTCGCCTGAAATTATTACAGCCACTTGGGTCGGTTATGACCAACCCAAGTCTATGGGGGTCTCTTTCACTGGTGGGAATATAGCACTCCCGATGTGGATGGATTACATGGGTGCACTCCTTCCGCCCGAGAAGAAAGTACCTTTCAAGCCATTGCCTGGAATTCAATGGATCGAGGTCGATGAAACGACCGGTCTACAAATGACAGGCGGAAGGCGTGTACCCATGTTAGTAGGAACTGCCCCTAAAGAGAGTGTAGGAGAAGCTGGTCAAATGACGGTTGAAGACATGATAAGAAGAGGTTTTTGATAATGGTATTTTGGCTTTTGGCATGCGACAGTTCAGATGTAATTTTATCTGATAAATGTACT
>JAYYJC010000488.1:0-10000 GCA_036146655.1 Myxococcota bacterium
AGATTTCTTCTGCATCACTCCAAGCCAAGGGCTCGGTATCGTTACAATCATTCATGTTATCGACATAAGCACTGGGTGGCTCGCAGGCCTCTATCTGTATCTCTGCATTACCAAAGGTGTCGCCATCAGCATCCGCATACCAAGTCAGAATATCAGTCGCATCTGATTCGTCGCCTGAACAGTTATTATCGATACCGTTACAAGTTTCATCTGCACCAGAATACACACTTGCATTGGTGTCGTCACAATCACCATTGGCCACTGTTTGGCCATCAACGTCATTGTCTGCCAAGTCTTTAGAAGTATGACAAGCTGTAAAAAACAAAAGCAATAAAGTACAAAAATGACCGTTCATTAATAATTTCCTTACAAAGGGGATACTTCATTATTATACGGCACATTACCTTAGTCACCTAAATGATTATATGTCACAAAGTGTCAGCCAATCGCACATTGACTCAACTTAGAGACCCATCTAAAGGGCCAATGTCATCTACTAAAAACCAGTATTGCAAAAAACAGAATCCTTGCAAAATCCGAAACTGGATGAGCGCTTGGCTGAGGGCAATTCTAAGATCTATATGGCATTTGAAACACACCTCAATGAACAAGAGCGCCTCGGCAGATTGTTAGAAGAATGAAATGAATATATGGCATCGAAGATGCTGCCACTTCAATGTAGAGTGGACGATTGGAAATAAATATTCCACAACTCCAAATGGTGATCCTTATCTTCCAATTGAAACTGTCACACTGACATGGGCTGACCACTTTATAGAATTCAAGATAATATTCATCCGATGCGAGAAAGGATCATACAGATGGGTCAAAAAGACTTGTCATGAGAAGGCGTTCTCTTCCTTCTTAAATTGATACTGGTTCGGTATAGAATTGTGGCATCCCCAAACAAGGCGGCTATAATATGAAGAGACTACAGCATAATTCTTATGAATAAAACACAGCCCCCATTTTTAAGACTTGTTAATCCGAACGAAGACTTTCACAACGGTATATACCAACAAGATGGTCTCATTGTTGCCTACAAGGGAGCTGCATTTCCAGACAAATGCATCTGTTGTAACGCTCCTGCCGAAGGGAGATTTGTCAATAAAACAGTCTTTTGGCATACGCCAATACTACTCCCGCTCTTACTCATTAGTTTTCCGTTTTATGTCTTGCTTGCCATTTCATTCAGACGCATTCACACCTTTAAAATTCCACTCTGCCGAACGCACTACTTTCAAAGGCTTGCGCTAACCACGATTGGTCTTATTCTTTTGCCTGGATTTCCGATTTTGGGAATGCTGGCCATTAACGGCGGAGCGCCATACTGGTTTCTCACGGGAATACTGACCACCTTGAGCGGAATTGCAAGTTTGGGTCTTGGACGCAATCCCATTTGGGCCTCTCAAATCACTTCGGAAATGGCGACATTGAGAGGTGCAAGCCCCGACTTTGTGAAAGAACTGCCATTCTTTGTTCAGAGCTCGTAAAAAGTCTATTGCTGTTTTACAGTAAGGTAGCTAATTAGTGCGTATGATAAATCAGCCTACGCCTGAACAGCTTGCAGTACTTAGTGCTGTTGAGCGAATGGGATACAGAATAGCAGATTGGACCAATCGCACCGTAAAGATGCCACTCATATGGTGGAACCGGACATTCATGTTTTTTATCATTTGGCTGTGTCTTGGACGCCGCCTTAAAGTGCACCATCTTGAACGAATTCAACATCTTGATGCCGACAGTCGAATAATATTGGCCGCCAATCATCGAACCTTTTTCGATTTCTTTGTGATTACTTGGGTCAATTATACCTTTACACAAATGCCAAAGCGCATTTTTTTCCCTGTTCGTTCTACCTTTTTTTATGACCGAGTCATTGGAATCGTATTGAACTTCATCATGGGTGCTTACTCCATGTTTCCGCCCATAATGAGAGCAGCCAAGAAAAAGCCCTTTAATGCCTATGCGCTTCAGCGGATTACTGAAGAACTACAAGATCAAGGGGTTATTGTCGGTTTCCATCCAGAAGGAACACGGAATAAAGACCCAGATCACACCAAGCTCTTACCCGCCAGAGCAGGCGTCGGTGAAGTGATACGAAACACACCGGTCGCCACCACCATTCCCGTCTTTATTGCAGGCCCCACCAACCGTGTTGTCCGTGAGTTTTTTGTAAACTGGTTTGCCGCAAAAAAAAATCCAGTTGTGGTGTACTATGGAGCGCCGATTGAGACCCAATCTTTTATGTCTTCAGAGTCAAATCGGGTGCTTCACCAAGAAATTGCAGACCATTGCATGAAGCACATTGTAGATCTCAGCGAAGAATACCGCAGTGAATATGAGGACATCTACCCCATTTTAAAGCGAAATGAGGCATAATGATTTCGTCCGTCATTGAATAGGTGGACAGGCTTCCACCTTTGAACGAAGTTCGTAATGTAAATGTCTCCCTTTCCCACCAATTGGAACAGATATCTATCTGCGCCACTCACCAGTTCGGCTTCGCTTCGGCGACGATTGCGCAAAGAAGTACCACTGTCAGATGCACGGCTAATGGCTGAGCAGATGCTCAAGGGATGCACACCCAAAACCACGCCGCTTTATCTTAGATTGATACAGGCGTTTGCCTGCTGGTTAATTGACAATCAAAATGCGTCGCCAAATACATCCAAAACATTGGCGGTTGAAGTGGCAAAAGCGGTAAAACGATACGATTTAACGCTCGATTAGGGTTGATAACACATCTGAAACAGGTCAATAGTTGCAGACATTGTCACCCCAAGAAGCCTGATTGTTATTTTCGTAGCATTCAATAACGGCACCCAAATTGTTTTGAGTCCCATTGTCAACAACGGCGATGACATCAACAAATTCATCAATGTCGTCTCGCTCAATTAGCAGTTCAATGCTGTCTTGAAAACGACCAGAAATGATGGGTGGATTTGCCCTTGTTTCCGCCAATACCTCAATTGTTCCGGAGTCTTTTCGCCCCAAAAGCTTCACACTGACTTGAACACCCAAATCAAGGGTGCCTCTGTTTCCAACCCGCACCCAAACATACAGCCGACCTTCTTCGCATTCGTCACGGCAGATGTCGAGTATTTCAATGATTAAATCAGCTTGAGAACCACCAGTCGCCGCAGCAAGGTCTCCAGAACGAAAGTTGTTATAGGTGGCCCAATTGGGAGATGGACTGGCAGGTATCGTACCATCGTCATTAACATTTGTGATTGAATACGCATGTTGATTCCAAATGGGTCGTCCAGATTGCCAAGAATCATCGGCGTCTTCGAGAACAGTAATTCCTGTCCATGTTCCAATGTTGCTCACATTGTTGTTTGGAACAACAATTTCGGCATGGTTGTCATTGTCGATATCTGCAATAACGGCATACTCTGTCCATGTATTTGACGAATGACTGGTTGAACTTAATTTGACTGCACCATCGGGACCATTGAAGGCCCATACACGCGTTTCATCAGGGTAAATCGCTTCTGCGATGCCATCACCCTCAAAATCAAAGACAGCAGACCCCGTATTGCCTGAAGAGGCGTCTTGAGTGGTTTGTTGCCAGAGCATTGTTCCATCTGTATCAAATACAGAGTAAGAACTGTTAGCTGCCACCCCAATTTCAGGAAATCCATCGCCATCGTAGTCTGCAATTGTGGGCGGTCCACCATAGTAGTCCGCAGTGACACCGGGAATGTAGACCGTCCAAACCACACTACAGTCGGTTTCTTGAAGCCGCACCTCGCCATTGCCACTCGAAACAACAACTTCACCCTGACCATCATTGTCAAAATCACCAATGGCGGTATACCCATCGTTGTTGCTGTTGTTACAGATTGCCGTTCCATCCATGCGATAAATGGCATTGCCGACCACAACCTCTTGTGCGCCATCCACATCTAGATCGGCCACAGAAGGGGTTGCACCCACATTGGAAATAGGCTTTCCAATGCCGTAAGCCCCAGTCCCGACAATCTGACCTTGATTATTGATAATGGCTCGACCCATGATGATCTCTGGATTTCCATCTGCATTCAAATCTGCAATGGCAGGAGCATCAGAGGTGTTTCCAATGTGGCCGCCCAAACCTGTTACAGTAAACTTCAATGAGCCATCATTTTCATAGACATAGACCATTCCTGAACCAGGTGCAACTATCTCGACCAAACCGTCATTGTCTATGTCTCCGCCAGCGAGTGCACCTGTAATTTGATGGCTGTTGTTTACAGAAAACAATTCAGAACCATCGGCCCCTGAAATGGCACGCAAGATGCTGTTGCTACCTCCGCCGCCTTGAAAGGTCAAGGCAAGAATGTCAGGCGTATCGTCTTCGTTCACAAGCCCATCCCCATTATCGTCATTCAGTGGCAGTACAATCGGGGTCATCATAATATTGTTGAACCCTGCGCTTACAGCCCAATCTGCTTTGTGCCATTTCACTATAGGAGAAAATGTTCCGACCTGAGGGACCACCTCACAACTGGAATCAACCTGCACTTGACCAGCCGGAAAGGACTGGGATTCGCACACCTGAAAATCGGAACTATCCGTTACGGTTGTGTCTGAGTCTCCATCCGAACAATCCATTCCTTCAGGACAAATCTCACCTGAGTCGTCACCCATTGAGCCATCTTGCTTATCTGTCAAATCATATTCCGAACAAGCTAATAGGAGGGTTGGTAAAAATAAAAATCTCATGAAAAACCTCGACCTAATGGTTCCTATCATAGCGATTATTTTTGCGGTTTGCCCGAGTTAATCGCTCCAAATCACAGTAAAACAACATTAATAGGGGTGTTTCAAGCACAATTTGACTATATGCTTTAAATGAACGCAAACCCAACCCCTTCCCCAAAATTAATCTTAACTTGTGCCATCCTAGCAGTCTCTACTGCAGCCCCTTTGGCCAAGTTCTCAGCAGATGTTCATCCAATCGCAATTGGATTTTGGCGAACATTCTGTGTCGGGGCAATCCTCGCAATATTGAGCCTTCGGAACCCACCCAGACTTCGAAAAAAAGACCTTTTGTGGAGCATGCTGGCGGGCGCATTCTTGGCATTACACTTTTGGAGTTGGTTTGCCAGCTTGAGGGAAACCTCTGTCTTGCGCTCAACTGTATTGGTCTGTCTGAACCCCATTTGGACCGGATTACTGGAGCGAAGTTTGTTTCATCAGCGACAAAGCAAACGCTATTGGATGGGTGTGAGCATTGCCATAATCGGTTTGGCTGTGATGAACGGTCAAAGTGACCTAAGCGGTCAAATTAAAGGAGATGGTCTTGCTTTGCTGGGTGGCTTCTTGGGCTCATGCTACATGATAAGTGGACGCCGTTTGAGACAACACATTGACATCGTACCATACGGAGCCATCGTCTGTTTAAGCTGTGCAGGTTCACTTGGCGTCATTGGGCTAATCACAGGGGTAGAATGGGTTGGCTTTGCACCCTTGTCGTGGCTTGCACTTGGTGCCATGGCTTTGGGACCTCAGTTTTTTGGGCATATTGGAATCAACTATGCTCTTAAATCCGTCACCGCTGCTACCATTGCCCTCCTGCTTTTACTTGAACCAGTTGGTGCTGCGCTCATCTCGACAGTTCTGTTGAATGAGTGGCCCAGTTTGCTTGAGTGCTTGGGTGCGGCAATCATTCTCGCTGGCGTTGGCCTAGGGGCATTGACCCGCAAAGCTATGCACTCAAAACCCCAAGCTGAACAAGTTCCCGAATAATACCTTGAGCATCTTCCACAGAAATCTCTGCCTGTTCAACCGCCGCCTCAAAGCCTTGATCTATCCCCCTGATTAACTGAAAAACAGTGTCAGTAACGGGAAGAGGTTTGGCAGGCCCATTCCAGAGCAACCATCCTACTGGTCGAGTATCACCACCTTTAAGACGAGCAGGCGTTCCAGGCAGTTCAGCAATGTCACACATCCGCTTAAGCTGAGGGCCAATGCGCCCCTCTGGAGCCCGTCCGAGTGTGTCCTCAAATAAGGGTGCTTCCGGTGCGAGTAACCCTGCAGCGCCATACCGGAGGACAGCGGTTTGTGCGGGTGCTTCCATACAGAGCTCTCCAAGGGCAAGCTGACTGGCAGGCTCCATTGGCACTGGCGTTTCAAAGACAACACCCGCAATCTCACCTTTGACTGCCAATGCACAAAGTTCTGCCCTTGATTGCGCCAGCATCTCCCCATTGAGCACTCGGTGAGGTGGAAGGTCCTTGGGCAATTCGATCTCAGGAATGTTGGGGGACAACAAGGTCAATACTTCTCGAGCGCGGCACAACACCGCCAGCCCCAAAGGGTCACACTGTGTTTTCCACCGTTGTTCGGCCACTGAAATGATGCTGCCAAGCGGCCAAGTGTCAATAAATGCCTGAAGCACAATACTGGCATGTTCAAACTTCGCATTTTCAATGCTGTCCTGTAATAAGTGAGAAAGACCAGGTCGGATAAATGCTTCAATTTGCTCCGGATGAAAACTGGAAACCAACATCGACTAAAGCGCTCCTTCACTCGGATCGCCAATACTCGGGACCCAAAGATTTGAATACACAGGAATAGGCTCACTTGCCAAGGCATGAAGCGGCAGGGTTTTCGACAATGACCGATAATCAGGTTTACCGCTAGAGTATAAAATACTGACCAAGTGATCACTTGGATAGTGATTGAGCAAAGCTTCTCGAAGTTCAGTCAACATAATGGGCGAACCTTCAGGATTGAGGGCATCGGATGCCGCAGTAAACTCTCCAAGCTGACAGAGAAGAGCCGGAGCAGCGGTCGAGAGTTGAAGACCGTCTCTCGCAATATTCCACGCAGAATACAGTTGAAGACCATGCCAGCCTGTCCAGCCCACCTGATCAAGAACCAAATCCACAAAAGACATACCATGGACCATCCGAAGATTCAGGTTCTGTTCCGAACACAATCGACGAATAAATAAAACCGCATCATTGTAAAAGAGTGGCGAACCTGCAACGATGTATCCGACCTCAACATCGTCAACATACGCTTTGCGGACCATCATCTTAGCCAAATCACGGTAAGCCATCGGCCGTTCAACCGTTGGTGTGTTGTACAGATAATCAAGAGATGCAATTTCGATTGTTGGATTGATGTGCTTGGCCATTTCACGGGCATGAGCAAGTGCATACCATCGCAAATGTGATGCCTCTTTCAACAAACTTTGGGCTTCAGCTGTCATATGCTCTGGCCGTGCAGGACCTAAACCCACAATAGTAAGGGAACCCACGAAATCAACTCCTTTGCAAATGACCAAGGACTCTCCGACAAATCGGTTGAGACCCTTCTCATACTAATCATGCGCAAGGGAGTCGTCACCCCTATTGCCGGTATGTATTACAATGATCTAGGATTTGAAACCAAATCGCAAATCATGAAGACGATGAATGTGTTTCTCTAGACTTTGGTGCCAGACCGAATTTTGTTTTGAACCAACAGATGGTTCACGGCGCTTAGACGGTGATGGACGCGGAAGTACCAATATGTCTGTGATGGGAAAGGTCTTATCGAGAAGGGGTACATAGGCCCTGTCTTCGCCTTCAACGATCGCTTCAAAAGTAGGAAAATGATTGGGGAGGCGAACCAAAATCTCAGAACCAGTCATGGGGATTGAGTTGGCCTTCTCGGCCTCATGTCGCACATCTGAAGCCCATGCAATCAGCAATGCAGCAGCTTCCTCGAGGTGCTCTGCGGCTGCAAAAGAAGATGCAGGTTGTGCAAATGCATTCAGTAAGGCCTGAAGGACACGGCCTATCCAGCCCTCTTGATGTGTGCGCATTTCTTCAAGCAAACGCATGCTGATTTCACCATTTCCACTGGCATGGGTAAGGCGATCGTTTTTCAATAATTTCTTCACGCTAGACAACGCGGAAAATCGGGAATGTCGCATAATAAATGGACACCTTATTGGTCTGAAAATTTTAGAGAATAAACATTATTACACGGCTCAATATTTTGTGAAATTGACGCGTCAACATAAACAGAAAGAGCAAGCGGATCAATTGCCGCAATGCCTTCCAAAATGGAACAAATAAAAGTTGAGAAATTTACTTTTATTCACGGACAGAAAGATCACCCCAGTCTTTGAACATTGACTGAGAAGGAAATCCACTTTTTTTAAGTCCCAATACCGTCGGTGAAAACAACAACGCTATGGCCTTAAAAATACACCACAATTTCATTGCTGACGACACAATCGTTCGACCATGAAATGGATCGTTTTGATGATGCTTACGCAACTTATGTCCTATTTCACGGTACACGGTCGAGGCCACCACTATCGCAACCCGAGTTCTAAATGGAATGAAATGCATGCCAAAGTTTGCGCGTTCGTAAAAGACATCTGCCGAGTGGAGAAGTTGTGACACAACAGAAGTTCTGGCTTGAACAGTAATCTCTTCTGATAGAACAGCTTGGGGGGAACTCCCTGCAGCTTCAAGCCGTGTCTTCGGGAGATAAACTCGGTCTCGACGAGCATCTTCAAGCACGTCACGGCAAATATTGGTCATTTGCATGCCAATGCCCAATTCAACGGCATAAGGATAGGCCGCCTTATTGCGAACACCGAGCACTCCACACATCAACAAACCCACTGTGCCAGCCACACGGTAACTGTATTGGGCCAAATGCCAATCATCGGCAATTCGGACGGCCTCTAAGTCGGTTCGTACGCCCCGCATCAAATCTTTGGCTGCGTTTAAAGGCAGCTGAAGACGGTCTACCGCTTCGAGAAATGCATGAATAATGGGCCGAGCAGGCTTTTGTCCATTGAGTTCTGCATCGATTTGTGCCAGCGCCAGCTCGGCTATCTTTACATTGGGAGCCTCATCAGCAGCATCATCCACGAGACGGCAAAAAGCATAAATTACAGCGGCGTCATCTCGCCTATCAGAAGGCAAAAATAGCGATGCAAGCCAGAAAGATTTGGCATGATGTTGGAAGATCGCCTTGGCTGTCGTAACGGTGGAAGGAGCATTCATAAGATTAGAACATAAACTGAATGGGCTTTAGGGCGACATTACACAGTTCTTGTGCCAGAGCAAAAAGCTGTGGATGCCTGTGGAGGTATTTATCGCTTTGAACAGCTTGATTGAGCTGATGAATATCGTCAAGCACCCAATCTAAGGCACCTGAATCCTTAAATGCTTGGCTCATTTCAGCAATGTGCGCTGGTGTGGTTTTTTCGCGGGGCAGTTTGAGTATAGCGAGAAGTGCTTCTCGTTGGTCAGGCTTGGCTTCAACATGCCGAACAACAAGTGCAGAGACTTTTCCTTCGCAAATGTCCATACCAGCCATTTGACGCCCTTTGTGACCATAAAGATCCAACACATCATCTTGAAGTTGAAACAAGGTTCCCAAACCAATAAATGCCTCACCAATTCGACGAGCACTTTCACTACTATGACCAGAAAGCAATGCAGAGCCCTCAACAGGCAATGAAAAGAGGCCACTGGTTTTTCCATTAACGGCTCGGATATAAGACTCGAAACTAAGGTCTTCTTTTTCGAGCAATGTCATTTCTTCGACCTGGCCTCTTACAATTGAAGCAGCCTGATCAGCCAATCGCCACGACAATTGCCATCGAACACTGTCGGAAGTTTGAAGCTGAGAAAGTGCCAAAAATGGAAGCATTAAAAGCAAATCCCCTGCGTTTATGGCTTGGGCTTGACCGTGCCGCACCCAGGTTGTCGGTTGACCGCGTCGCACTTCATCCCCATCTTGAATGTCATCGTGAATGAGAGTCGCATTGTGGAGCAGTTCCACAGCGGCAGCCCATGGAATAGACACACTTCTTGAACTGCCTAAGGCAGCCGATGATGACAAAGCCAATCGAGCTCTAATGCGTTTTCCACCGGTAGAAAGATGCTCTTTGACCATCTGACCAGCAAACTCAAACCGTGACCCTTGTGCCAAGGCATTCATGAGAGACTCGACATCTGAGATCCCAGCACTGCTTGTCAGAGATATGGTTTCT
>JAYYJC010000489.1:0-10000 GCA_036146655.1 Myxococcota bacterium
GTGGTACTTGGTATGAGCGGAATGACATTGGACTTCATATGGGTCTCCTAAGCTCCAACGACTGATCGGAAAAGGTGATTTCGACCTGACCCGATGCCAGAACGCATCAACTCAGCTTTCAGAGCTGGATCGGCCAGGAAAAAGAATTGAGCCATGGCTCTGGCAACGGCAGAAGTCGACATAGAGGCTGACATGAAACCTTGCCAAAGGTGGGGCTCAAGTTGAAAGAATGCATGGAAAAATGATGACATTTGCTCGTGACTCAAGCGACACAAAATGTCCATTCCAAACTGGTACAAAGACCAAGTGCGTCTCATATCGGTTGGCCAAAGTGAGTGCCAGAGGGACTTACGAACAGCATCTGTGATTCCACTCTCAATGCCCTGAGCGATTGCCTCAGCAAACTTCGGCGCTGTGCCAAGCATCCGGGAGATCAAATAGCCTGTCGCTGGATGAACCATCCCAGCTGCCGCCCCAAATGCAAGATGGCGTTGACGGCGAAGCGGAACACCACCACCCATTTCAATCCAACAATGTTCTTCTTCAAGCACCTTAGAAGACTTGATTCCCATACTGACAAGTCTCAAAGCCAGCCGTTGTTTGAGTAGGTCAAAATCAGCAGCTGGACGGCCAACAAGAATGGTTTCTTCAACAAACAAAAGATGACTTGAAAGCGGCATGGCGTAAAGAAAGCTCGGCTTCAAATGGTAAGACAAACGGTCATCTTCATTGCAGGCTGCGGGGATTCGATAATCCATCAAAACCATTTCTCCAGCAGCAAAAGGAACAGGTTCTTTGGTTTCAATGAGTTGCCCGTAAGCCACTTGCCATCCTGGCAAAGCACCTGAGGTTCGATGGGTAAAGACCGACTGATGACCTGAAGCATCCACACACAATGTGGCATTCAGCTTGTGTCCATTGGCAAGATGAAGTACATCGTGGGACTCTTCATGTGCAATGTGCGTGACTTGCCCGCCAATGTGTTTGACACCCTTTAAACTGCAGCGTACCTGTAGCAGACTTTGCAACCGTGGGGTTGAGATTTTGGCATAACGACGAGTGACATCAATGACATCATTTTGAACATACACCAATGGTGATGCCCAAGTTGCCTCTATACAAGACTGTAAATCAGGATGCTTGAGTTCATCCGCCCAGCAGGCATAGTTGGGAATCCATCGAGCCCCAACATCAGGCTCAACAGTGGCAACAGTCAAACCTTTGTCGGCGCAGCTAGCTGCAAGCGCATACGCTGAGGGTCCGCCACCAATAATGGCAAGATCAAATTTGACTGAGGTGTGAAGCATGGTACCAAATTAGAAAATACTTGCTCATTCTATAAACTGATATATATCAATCGCAAGTCAAATGAATAGATTTTGAACAGTTTTATGATCAGCATATGCGAATCTACCAGCCTCCCATCTCCTCAAACCTATCAGTCTCCTGGTGGATTCATATGGTGGTACCTTGATATTCGAGATCCCCATGGTAATGGCATTGTCTTGATTTGGGCTTTTGGACTCCCATTTTTGCCAAACTATGCCAGCCAAGCCAGACAAGGCAACGGTCCGAAGCCTATTGAGCGCCCCTCTCTCAATCTTTCCGTTTATAAACAGGGTAAACTCGATTTTTACTTGCTGCAAGAATATGATCCCACTGATTGTGACTCGACAGAACACCATTGGAGATTCAAGGAATCACTCATTTTATTTGAACAGGTATCAGGGTGCGGCCAGCTTAAAATCGAACTCAATTGTCCAATACCAAACTCATCGGAAACCCTCACTGG
The DNA here is from genome assembly GCA_036146655.1 of Myxococcota bacterium. Classification (GTDB taxonomy): domain Bacteria; phylum Myxococcota_A; class UBA796; order UBA796; family UBA796; genus JAYYJC01. The sequence goes on from JAYYJC010000489.1 coordinate 1,793, forward strand.
ACACATCCAATTTGACGGTCCATTGCGCAAAGGAACTTTTGGTCGATCTGACCCCACTCATCAGTGGACACCAATAATGGTCGCAGCCGAAGGATCTGTCCATTTAAAATGTGGCAAAAGTACATATGAATTCAGTGGCAGAGGGTACCACGATCGAAATGCAGGAACGCATCCATTGCATGAACTTGACATCGATACTTGGTGGTGGGGACGGCTGGCATTTGAAGAGTCAGAACTTATTTTTTATGCCCTCTTTCCCAAAAAGCAGGATTCCCCCCTTTTCCTCGCACTTGAAGTGGATCAGGAGGGAAATACGCACAAATTACAGCAGCCAACCATAAGATTCACCGAGCACCGTCGAAGCCTATACGGAATGCGTTGGTCTCAACACCTCGAAATCAGCCTCACTGAGAACGACACTGGCACCATACACATTGACCTCAATCATAAAATTGAAGATGGACCTTTTTATCAGCGGTTTATGTGTGAAGCCCGTTGTGATACGCACGGAACAGCGTATGGATATGTAGAACAAATTCTCCCTGACAAAGTGGACTTGGACTGGATGCGCCCTCTTGTCAAAATGCGTGTACACCAACTGGGAAAAGACAATTCTATGTGGCTGCCGTTGTTTACAGGTCCGCGCCGTGAACGGCTGAAGCGTTTGTTTCAGGGGAGTAGAGAATGATTTGGTTTTGGCTTGTTCTTCCCGTGGCGATACCTTTGTTTAATACCATTGCCAATCTTTTCACTTGGCCCAGCGGTAAAAAAGGACTCAAATCTTCACTGAAAATATCAGTGCTCATACCCGCTCGAAATGAAGCCAAAAACATTGAGTCATGCATCGAAGCTGCTGCACAAAGTCAACATCCCATTGACGAAATAATTGTCTACAATGATGGTTCAACTGATGGTACAGGTGAAATCCTTAACCGTTTGAAAGAACAGCATCCTTTATTAAAGGTCATTGAAGGTACCCCCCTTCCTCGTGGCTGGGTGGGCAAACCACATGCGTGCCACCAACTGGCAAACTCTGCCCGTGGTGATTTGCTGTTGTTCATTGATGCGGATACCCAATTGACCGCTGAAGGGCTGAGCCGAATTGTAAACCTTCTCCGTCATAAAGGACTCGACGGACAGAAAACGGACATCGTCAGTGCCATGCCCCATCAAGTTCAGCATCAATTCATAGAACAGCTGATGATGCCAATGTTTCATCTCACTTGTTATGCCTGGCTGCCACTTATATTTACAAGGTGGTTCCAGTTCCCTTCAATGCTTGCTGCCGTTGGTCAAGTCATGGCCATTCGTCGAAACTGCTACGCCAACATTGGCGGTTTTGAGTCAGTCAAAGGCGACATAGTAGACGACTTGGCCATTTGTAGGCTGGCAAAAAAGATGGGACACCGTGTGTTGTTTGCAGATGGACGAGAGATCGCAACTTGTCGGATGTACACCTCTGCGGATGAGCTTTGGAAGGGTTTTTCGAAAAATATCTACCAAGCCATCGGTGGTTCGCCCCTCGCCTTGCTCGTTTTGATCGTGATACATGTCCTGTGCTTTATTTTACCATATCCAGCCCTCATTTTTGGTGTTGTAGAGAACAACGCATTGTTATTGCCGGCTATGGTTGGTGTTGTCCTCAACTTATTGCTTCGGGTTGTAATTGGACAACGGCACCAACACACCGCACTGTCTATCGTTCTTCATCCGTTGGCTGTAATTGGGATGATTTTCATATCGCTCAACTCATTTAGGTGGTCACATAAAGGCACCATTTTATGGAGAGACCGCGTATATGGAGGAGAAACATGAACAGCCCAAATGCACTGTGCCTTCCAGACACCCGTATACCATGGTTTAAAAATCTAGCGCTTCGATATGTTCGAAAAAGAGTGCGCAATGAACTGGATGGCCTGTGGGTAAATGGACTTGAAACCAGTAAGGCGTTGTGCCAAGACGGCCCTGTTATTTTTGCACCCAATCATGTGGCTTGGTGGGATTCAATGCTTTTATTGTGCCTTGAAGATGCATTGATGTCAGACGGGTTTGCCATCATGGATCAAAACAACTTGAAGAAGTTGCCATTCTTTAAGTGGCTTGGGGCCATTGGTATCCAAAAGAGCAAGCCGAAACAAGCGATAAAAGATCTCAGACGGGCTGCTGAAGTTTTGACAGGCCCTCGTCGCAGCTTGTGGATTTTCCCGCAAGGATATCAGCGCCCTTCACACCTCAGGCCATTGAAGTTTAAAGCAGGAGTTGTCAAACTCGCTCGCTGGACCCAATGTCCGGTGGTCCCTGTTTCTATTCAATATGCCTATCGAGAAGCAGAAGTTCCCTCTGCTTGTTTTCACTTCGGAAGCCCATTATCGCATGACGAACCAGAACTGCTCACACAGCTAGAACATGCGGTAGAAAATGGGTTGAGTGAGATCGATCGTTTCCTTGAAGGCGAGAATCATTTTACACCTCTTATTCAACCACGGCCATTTAGATCAAGTGAAGGCTTGGGTGCTCGGATATTGGCATTTCTTGCAGAGGCGGCATAATGCCGAAAGTCATCGTCGTCGGCGCTGGACTTGGAGGGCTCGCTGCCGCCATTCGTTTGGCTGCACAAGGTCACACGGTTCACATCTTTGAAGCCGCTTCAAGCGCTGGCGGAAAAGCGGGTGAAGTCACCATTGACGGGGTTTCTGTAGACACAGGACCAAGCGTGCTCACCATGCCCGAAGTGCTCAGTGAACTGCTCGCAATTGGCGGTTGGAGACTCGACGAACAGCTGGAATTGCTCGAGCCAGAGCCCGCCTTCCGATACCTATATCCAAATGGTGCGTGTCTAGATATGTTTCCCAAACTCGAACAAAGTATCGACAGTGTACAATCGGTTTTAGGCTCAGATGCCAAAGCAGAGTTCGTCGCATTTCTAAAGTATGCCAAAACCATTTGGGACCTCTCAACACCCCAATTCATTTTTGGACCAGCACCAACTTGGACAAAGATGATTCAGATGGGGGTACAGAAGCTAGGCGTTATTCACAAGGTAGACCCATTGAGAAGCATGCAGAAAGCAATTTCAAAGCAAATTAAAAACAAAGAACTTCAATGGTTATTTTGGCGATATGCAACCTACAATGGCTCGGATGTCCGTGTGGCACCGGCCACTTTGAATTGCATTGCGCATGTCGAACTGGCGCTTGGTGGATACGGTATCAAAGGTGGGATACGCGCATTGATTGACTGCTTGGTTCGATTGGCCAAACACCTCGGTGTTCAAATGCATTTTGATAGCCCCGTTCAACAATTGCTCATCAATGGCCGGCAAGTATGCGGCGTTCGTGTTGGGGCACGGTCTCATCAATGCGATGTGGTCGTGGCAAATGCCGATGCAGCACATGTATCTAAAGACCTTTTACCCATCAAACAATCTCGCTTTGTTCGTCCACCAGAACCAGTCTCAATGTCGGGATGGACAGGAATCTTTAAAGGTCACCACTCCAGCGGAATTAAAAGAGTGGCTCATACGGTGCTGTTTCCAGAAGACTATGAATCGGAGTTCCGTGACATCTTCGACGGAAACAAACCTCCACAGGAACCAACTGTCTACCTATGCGCTCAAACACAGTGCCATCAACGAGAAGGATGGCGAGATGCAGAAGCTGTATTTACCATGATTAACTGTCCACCAGAACCCATCAATGGCACAAGTAAAGTGGACACATGGGACAGTGTCAAAGAGACAGTCATCGGCCGACTGCGTCAATCTGGTCTAATGGGTGCGACAGACCCTTTGCTGTGGACTCGTACACCCACCGAGCTCGCTCAGCAATTTCCTGGTTCACGAGGCGCCAGTTACGGTGCGTCATCCAACACCAAAAGCGCCGCATTTACACGGCCAGCCAATCGCATCAATAAACTACCGGGGCTTTATTTGGCATCTGGGTCAGCCCACCCTGGCGGTGGAATGCCACTTGCAATGCTGTCGGGCAAAGCCGCTTCTGAAGCGGTCATTCATGACTACTCTGCTTAATGATTTAGGGTGAATGTAAGCGCACATTGGGGTCATGTTCAGTCAACACCATGGCTTCATGCTTTGCGATTTCGTGAACCCTCATTGATACGGTGCTTGGTTCAAAAAAAGGCTTTAATATTGTCAAATATGTTTGATGATGACGCGCTTCGCACGCCAAGAGTCCACGGTAAAACTGAGCGAGTGACGGTTCAATCTCCAACAGAGCTTCAGCTAAAATGGACATTCGCTCACATGAGCGAGCCTCTATGATTGAGGCACAGATCATCATGTCCAGCATGCGTTCTGGTTCTGACTTTCGTACGATGGACACCAACCTGCTGGCATACAAAGAAGGTTCCAAACGCCTAAATGGAACATTCCTCTTCATCAAAATCGTCAAAACTTGCTCGAAATGTCGAAGTTCTTCGCGGGCGAGCGCACTCAAGGGTGTCATGAGTTCAAGATGCTCTGGATACCGAAAAATAAAGTTTAAGGCTGACGATGCAGCCTTCTTTTCGCAATGGGCGTGATCAATTAAAATCACATCTAAGTCATTCAATGCACGGTTGACCCACGATGGATCTGTTGAACTGGCAAGGCGAAGCACAGAATTCCTTTGATTGACAGGCAATTAACCGCTTGATTATAACAAGCGCACTTGAGGTTTGCATTCTATGGAAAATTCGATAATAGGATAGGCAGAATTATTGTTCCCGATTTACGGAGTAATCCATGAGCACTTCCTTTCCGTCTGTTGCAGCAATGCTAAAGCAGCGTATTCAATCGACACCAGATGCCGATGCCTTTTATTTTCCAAACACTGAGGATGTGTGGCAAACCCTACGCTGGTCAGATGTTGGACAACGCACTGAATCCATTGCCGCTGGCTTACACACTCTTGGTTTAGGCCTTGAAGATCGTTGCTCAATTCTCTGCAATACACGCATCGAATGGATATTGATCGATCTGGGAATTCTGTGTGCAGGTGGTGCAACCACAACGATTTATCCATCCTGCACAGCAGAAGAAAGTGCATACATCATCAATGACTCTGGCACGCGGATCTTATTTGTAGAAGACGATGCACAAGTGGACAAAATCCTTGCAGTGAAAGACGAGCTCCCCAACTTGGTAAAGATCATCAATATCTCTGGGAAAGGTGGCCACGGTGATTTTGTGATTACCTTAGACAATCTTGAAGCCATGGGGAAAGAGTTTCTAAAGCAAAACCGCAACGCATACGACTCACGGATAGACTCCATTACCAAAGAGCACATTGCTACTTTAATATACACTTCGGGGACAACTGGTAAGCCCAAAGGCGTCGTTCTGACCAATGATTGCTGGATTTTTGAAGCCGAAGCCATGGACAGAATGGGATTTTTGTCTTCTGCAGATGTACAGTTTCTATGGCTGCCACTCTCTCACTCATTTGGTAAAGTCCTCGAAGTGGCAAGTATCCACATCGGATTCCCAACAGCCATTGATGGTCGCCTTGATCGAATTGTTCAAAATCTGGGAGAAGTTAAGCCGACATTTGTTGCTGCGGTCCCTCGTATCTTTGAAAAAGTTTACAACAAAATAGTGTCTGGCGCCAAAGACAAAGGCAAAACAACACATCGTATTTTCAAATGGTCACTTCGGGTTGGAAGTGAGGTTTCTGCACTTCGACAGGAAGGTCTTGAACCAAAATCACTTCTCAAACTGAAATACGGAATGGCCAATGTGTTGGTATTTAATAAAATAAAAAAGCTTTTCGGCGGACGGTTGAAGTTCTTTATTTCAGGGTCAGCTCCACTATCATACGACATTGCCACATTTTTCCATGCCGCTGACATCCTCATACTCGAGGGCTATGGCTTAACTGAATCATCTGCAGCAAGTTTTGTCAACCGTCCGGACGACTACAAGTTTGGTACTGTGGGCAAAGCACTGCCAGATGTGGATGTCAAGTTGGACTACACCTACGGTGAAGGTGAAGATGAAGGCGAAATCCTGATGAAAGGTCGAGGCATTATGCGAGAGTATTACAACCTCGACACCGTTACCAGTGAAACCATTGAAGATCGATGGTTGCGTACGGGAGACATTGGCCGGATAGACTCAGATGGATTTTTGAAAATCACAGATCGCAAAAAAGATCTCATCAAAACCTCTGGTGGCAAATATGTTGCCCCACAAAAGCTTGAGGGAAAAATAAAGGCCCTGTGTCCATTTGTCTCGCAGGCCATTGTTCATGGCAATGCTCGGAACTTTTGTTCTATGTTGGTGACACTAGACGAAGAATCCATCAAAAAGTGGGCTGAAAAAGCTGGACTTGAAGATCTATCCTATACAGATTTGACCAAACACGATGCGGTTCGCTCGGCCATACAACCATTTATCGATACCCTAAATAGCGACCTTGCGTCATATGAAACCATCAAAAAGTTCGCCATATTACCTGAAGACTTTAGCATTGAAGGGGGAGAACTGACCCCATCGATGAAGGTCAAGCGAAAAGCGGTTGAAAGCAAATACAATGATGTACTGGATGCCTTTTACGCATCCGCACTGCAAGGCTTATAAATAGCGCTTTCCGTTCGACAAAACGCTCAACTGAGATATATCTGATCTATATCAACTTTTAGGCCGCAGGAAACTCCGCTCGTGTCCTCTTCAAGACTTCCTGGATTCTATCGAAAAAGCCCTATGGAGCGTCGTCAAGCTGTTGCACAAGCGACCGAGTTGTCGGCTCCTGATTGTGCATCGCTCGATGCTGCACTTCCGCTCCAAGCAGCAGCGGTGATGGTGGAAAATGTCATTGGAACATTTGCACTCCCACTTGCAACAGCCGTTAACTTTCGCTGCAATGGTGAAGATGTTCTTGTACCAATGGTGGTTGAAGAGCCCTCAGTTGTGGCGGCTGTATCCAATATGTCCAAACTGTGTCGACGGTCTGGTGGATTTAAGGCCAGTACCACAGATGGAGTCATGATCGGCCAAATACAAATTACGGAAGCCGACGATCCAAACTCAGTCATTAAACTCTTAGAAACGCACCATGATGCGCTTTTCGCACTCGCAAACTCGTGTCACCCCCGACTGATTGAGAGAGGGGGCGGGATGCGGGGATTACACTTCCGAAGCGTAGAGTACGATGAACCCGGACAGCGGGCATTTTCTATGGTCGTCATTCACTTCCACTTGGACTGCGTGGATGCAATGGGGGCCAATATGGTAAACACCATCGCTGAAGCGCTGGCACCAGAAATAGAGCGAATCACCGGACAGAAGGTCGGGCTTCGTATTCTGTCCAATCTGGCATCAGAAAGACTCTCGACCGCACGGTGCAGCGTTCCCATTGCACATCTTGAGACTGCAATACACAGTGGCGAATTTGTGGCGGATGGAATTGTAAATGCGTATCGTTTTGCCTATGCAGATCCATGGCGCGCAGCCACCCACAACAAAGGGATTATGAATGGAATAGATCCAGTAGCCATCGCAACCGGAAACGATTGGCGTGCCATTGAAGCAGGCGCCCACGCTTGGGCTGCGAGAGATGGACAATACCGTTCATTGAGCAATTGGTGGATAGAAGGCGATACCCTTGAAGGTAAATTAACGCTCCCAATTCAAGTTGGCACGGTTGGCGGCAGCATAAAAACCAATCCTGCGGTTGCCACCAATCTCAAAATCCTAGGCCATCCCAATGCCCGTAAACTTAGCAACATCATGACAGCGGTGGGATTGGCTCAAAACTTAGGTGCTCTTAGGGCTTTAGCCTGTGAAGGCATTCAACAAGGTCACATGAGAATGCATGCCCGTAATGTCGCTGTACAAGCAGGAGCAAATGAGAAAGAACTTCATAAAGTGGTTCAAATTCTCTGCGCTGAACACAGTTATTCCCTCGCACGGGCAGAAGAAGCACTCCATAAACTGCGCAACCCATGATTGTTTTTCGACCAATGCAATCTTCAGCCGAGGCATTTGCCTGCGGTAAGTTGATCCTTAGTGGCGAACACGCAGTGGTTTACGGACAACCAGCCATTGCCATGCCTGTTTCTAGAGGTGTTCGCGTATTTCTCGAGAAGTTCGATGGCGAAACCCACATGCCCAATGGTGATGATACTCTGCAGCGGGCACTTCGAAGTATCCTTCCGCCACACGGATTACAGGTCACAATGAAGTCTGACTTGCCTCTCGGAAGAGGCATG
>JAYYJC010000490.1:0-11019 GCA_036146655.1 Myxococcota bacterium
ATTGGCTGCTCCTATAGTGAACCACGCACCCACTGTTGAAGCGTCGACTCGAATGCACAGTTTGGGCCGAATTGGTACCCCAGAAGACATCGCACATGCCATTCAGTTCCTCCTCGAAAGCACTTGGACAACGGGACAAACCCTGGTTGTTGATGGGGGTCTCTCAGGCACAAAACTGCCGAGGTAACCTATGAGCCATTACGACAGCATTGTGATTGGTGCTGGCTTTGGAGGGCTCGGAGCAGCTATCCAGTTGGCGGAAGGCGGGCAAAGGGTGCTTTTGCTGGAGGCACTTAAATACGCAGGCGGCTGCGCAGCGACTTTTAAGAAAGGGGACTATCAGTTTGAAGCCGGCGCCACTTTATTTTCTGGTTTTTCAGAAGGTCAACTCTTTCAGAAGTGGCAACAACGCTATCAATGGCCAATACAATTTCAGAAACTTAATCCCACCATATGCTTTCGAAGTGAACAACTGGGAGAACTGAACATACCCCCAAACAGAGAGGCCCTTTGCGAAGAATGGGCACAACGGTACCCAAAGTTTCGACCTCAGTTTGAGGCATTCTTTTTACTCCAACGCCGTGTAGCTGATGCACTCTGGCCCCTCTTTGATGACCCGTATCGGCTTCCCCCGTTTGGAAAAGACAGCATTCGTTGGCATTGGAAACGAAAGGCTCAGTATATGCAATTGCTATCGCTCATCAACAAGCCACTCATCACAGTTTTAAAAAAATACAAACTCGATACGCTCCCACCATTTGTGGAATATTGCAACGCAATTTGTCAAATCACCATCCAAACCTCGGTGATGGAAGCGGAAGCACCATTCGCACTCTCTACTTTGGACTATATTTTTAGAGGAACTGGGCACATTCATGGTGGTGTTGGCGAACTCACTGAAGCAATGCTTCAAAGTTTGCGAGACCTTGGTGTCCAAGTCACGCTGTCAACCAGAGTAAGACAAGTGACAAGAAGCCCGTCTGGCTGGACCGTTGAAGCCAGAGGAAAAGAATACACAGCCCGCAGCGTCGTGGCAAACCTTACACCCCATGCCCTTGAAACCCTCATAAAACATCCCGTCAAATCATTAAAAGCAAAGGCAAAAGCTGTGGAAAAAGGCTGGGGTGCAGCCATGCTTTATCTAAGTCTCACAGATCACCCTCAGTTGCCCGAGAAAGCCATTCACATACAGTGTGTCCAAGACTCGCACAAACCGCTTAGATCCGGAAACCACATCTTTTGTTCTATAAGTGCGCGCACTGAAAACAAGCGCGCTCCAAAGGGATTACGAACAGCAACGGTTTCAACACATGTGCACATGCCCTCATTTCAGGGGTTAGAAGACACAGAAAAGGCTGCCGCTATTGAAGAGATTCAAAGTCAAATGCGCAGAACACTGGCATTGCGGGCTCCCGAGGTTTATGGCTACATCCACACCGATATGACAGCCTCCCCCCGAACTTTTGAACGGTTTACACGGCGAACGCATGGGTATGTGGGCGGAACACCTCGGAACTTTGGTTGGCACAACTATCAGGGAATATTTCCAAAACCAATATTGCCCAACTTGTGGATGGTGGGCGACAGTGTTTTTCCAGGCCAGAGTACCTTGGCCACAGCAGTGGGCGGATGTCGAACGGCCAATGCTGTCCTAAAAAAAGATTGGCGACAAACCACAAAGGAGCTTCCAGATGTTCATAAGCAAGCTGCTCGAACGCCTTCCTAGCCATCTTGCTGAGCGGTCAAGGCTCGTTTCAAATCCCTCACTTCAAAAGGGAGCCTTTGTGTTGTACTGGATGCGTACAGCAGCACGCGGCCATGACAACCCTGCACTCGACACAGCCATTGAATTGGGAAATGCGCTTGGACTGCCCATCTTTGTATACCACGGGCTATCAGAACGGTATCCCTATGCATCTGACCGACACCACCGATTTATTTTAGAAGGCGCCATCGATGTCAGCAAGGCAATGCAGATGCGACAAATCGGATATGCATTCCACCTGGAGCGTCCAGGCCACAGAGGCCCCGTCCTAAAGCAACTGGCGTCGATGGCTAGCATCGTCGTTATCGAAGACATGCCGACAGACCCAATGCGACAATGGACACATGCGCTGGCTCAGGGTGTACCAACACCCATCGTGAGAGTTGACACAGCTTGCATTGTTCCAATGGCACTCAGCAGGCGCTCCTACAGCAGAGCCTTTGCCTATCGGGATGCCACGGCTGCATGGCGAGAGAAAAGAATTGGTCAAGATTGGCTTGAGTCTGTCACAGAGTTCCCCAACTTCTTGCCACCGCTGCCATTTGAACCCATTACGCTTGAACTGTCCCAATTAGAGCACTACATTGCAGAATGCCAGATTGATCATTCCGTTGCACCAGTACCTGAAACCAAAGGGGGTGCAGAAGCAGGTTACAAACGCTGGCAACGGTTTAAGGCCAGCGGCCTTCGAAAGTACCATTTCAGCCGCAATGATCCGAATCGACATGGGGTCTCTCGGCTTTCTGCCTACTTCCATTATGGACATATCTCACCCTTTCGGATAGCGCGAGAATGTCAACAAATCGGAGGAAAAGGCGCTGAGAAATACCTTGATGAACTTTTAATTTGGAGGGAACTGGCCTATCTATGGTGCGACCATCACACGCATCTCGATGACTGGAAACGAATACCAGAATGGGCAAGACAATCGCTTCAAAAAGCAGCCCAAAAACACACTGGGCCACAATACAGCTATGAAGCGTTGTTTCGAGGTGCCACAAATGATGACTTGTGGAATGCTTGCCAAAAATCACTGCTTGTCCATGGAGAATTGCACAACAATCTGCGTATGACTTGGGGGAAACAACTCATTCAATGGGCTCCAACCCCACAGCAGGCGCATCGATGGGCCATTGACTTAAACCACCGGTATGCACTTGATGGACGGGACCCATCCTCTTATGGTGGTCTACTCTGGTGCTTTGGGCAGTTTGACAGAGCATTTAAGCCACCCAAGCCAATTTTCGGAACAGTCCGTGAGCGAACAACCGAATCTCACTCGAAGCGTATCGATCTGGACAAATACATTGAACACATCAACCGACCCCGACGAGAGAGTGCTCCGAAAATTGCAGTGATCGGGGCAGGTTTAGCTGGCTTGAGCTGTGCCAGAATCCTACATGACCACGGCATTGAAGTGCAGGTCTTTGACAAGGGAAGAGGTCCGGGAGGACGAATGTCTACCCGCATTTCACGAAGTGATACAAATTGGCGACTCGACCATGGAACACCAAGTTTTCACTGTCAAGACAAACGGTTTCTACTCCGTGTAAAGAGTTGGGAGCAACATGGTGTCATTCAATCTTGGAATGCCCCGATTGGGTGGCTGTCTAAAAATGGCCACTTCAATCCTGATGAAACGGAAAAAACGCATTATGTCGGTTTCCCAAAAATGTCAGCGCTTCCCGAACATCTTGCCCGTGACCTGAACATCAAAACAGGGACAAAAATCACCAAGATTGAGCGACAAAGCGGTCAGTGGAAACTTCGTGATGAATCCAATGACAAGTTTGGTCCATTTGATGAAGTGGTTATTTGCATTCCCTCTGTACAATGCCGTGCGCTTCTACCAGACCGTTTTAGACTGCCGTGGCTTGATACCAATACAAACTTACTCGGCTGTTTCACTTATCTGATTCGTCTTGATGAGAAAATTAATGTTCCCTGGGGGATGGTGAAGTGTCAGCACCCAATTATTTCCAAGATCATTCGCGAGGACAGCAAACCAGGGCGGCCATCGGAGTCACTTTGGACAGTGCACGCCATGGAAGAATGGACCCAAGCAAGAATAGACACGCCCCCAGTAGATTTACAAAGTGAAGTTCTCGATGCATTCTTTGGACTTTTGGGTCAACACGCGGAAGTGATCACCATACAAGCGCACCGCTGGCGCTATGCCCAAAGCACAAGCTCAACACCACAGGATGTCTATCGAGACACCGCAGAAGGCTTGAGCATTTGCGGTGATTGGCTTCGTGGCTCAAAGCTTTCTGTCGAAGACGCCTATCTATCTGGTTCAGCGGCCGCAGGGCGAATACTGGGGCAATACTAGATGGCCCGCCAAAAACGGAAATATTTGCCCAGTAAAACATGCGAAGCTTGTCAAAGACCCTTTGAATGGCGAAAGAAATGGGCAAACTGCTGGGACGAAGTAAAATACTGTTCTAAAGCCTGTAGAGACGGGCGATATGTTAAGGCAAAGCAAAAGCTTAATCGGAAATAGCCGGAACCCTTAACTGAAGATACACGCTAAAATTTTCCAGTAGACAGTCCTCTGGGTCGTTATCGCCAAAGGCATATACCGTCACTTCACCAGTCAACTGCTGGTGTAGCAGCTGAAATACTGCATTAGGCTCGAAATCAACACCCATATTTCCACTGAAGGTGAGACCCAGTTCGGACTGATTGTTGTAGTATTCATCACACCCAACGAAGCAATAGGGCTCAATTTCAGTTACCATGGGCGCACCATACAGCCGGCCCCAGTCAAAAACATCCGAAAAAGACAGGTACTCTGCTATCCTGACATCAGACGCATAAAGCAGGCGACCATTTAAACCAAAGGCGATGTGATCATCAAATCTACCCGCACCCAAAGTACCCAGTGCCAAAACAGTCCCACAGATCACTTCAGGGAGATCAAAGGCAAGTGTCTGAGCTTCGAAGGCTTGGTAGTAAAGGTTCGGATTGTTGGGCGACACACTCGAACACTGAATCATGTCTTCGAAGTCCAACCAAAGGTCTTGGGTTACGGTTTCGGCACAGTCAATGTCAGGCGGAACGGTAATGGTTCTCAGATCAGATGCCATAAGGACTTCTGACCAGTTTACCTGTGTTCCCGTGTCGACTTCAGGGATGGTGGGGGTCGGAACATTGCTTTGCGAGCTGTGCTCAGGAAGAGTGATGTCCCCACTTTCTAATAGAACGCAACTTGTGATTAATATTGACATCACCATAATCATATCGACATGCTCAATCTAAAGGAGAAAAGGCATTAATGTCTTCCCAAGACAAATAGTCGCCGAAGGTAAAGGCATACCCGAGTGGCAGATTGATCTGCATGTGATTTTCACGGAAGTCATCGGTACCATAGGTGTTTATTTGACCTTTATCCGACCAAATAACAATAATGTCTGAATCACCAGTAATTACATCACCAAAAAAACCAAGCGGTGAGCAGGGATCAAAGTCGAGTCTCCAAGGAGATTCAGCAGTCATTTCTTGCTCATCAAAGGTAACATAGCGAATGTGAGCACAACCATCTGCCACATTGTCGTGACTGCTGCGGTTGTAAATCAAAAGACCATCTTCAAAAGGAGTGAGAGAATGGGGGCGATCGACCAAAGGCTCAGCACTTTGGTATGTTCCTTCATCTGGTTTACCACTTAATCGCCATACAAACTGATTGGTCCGAACATTAAAGGCCCCTACGGTTTGGACTTGTTCCATACTCATCAAAACCACATCTTGTGACAGCCGATGCAAGTAATTTGTGTGCACCCAGGAAAGGTCAGGATTGATGGCTGTCAGATCTGGAAAGGTATCACGGGCTCTCCACACATCTTCAACCCCATCTGCGGTCACCACAGACAAAATGTCTTCTTCAAAACCACTCCCAGTATTGTCACAACGAAGCACGGCAAGGGAGTCGTTGTCAAGTTGGGTCATACCAACCCTTAAGCCTGCTACAGGCCAACGATCCTGCATATTTCCAGCCCAGTCCACCCAAGTCAAATAGCCGTCTCGTCCACAAAAGTCTGTATTCTGCCAGCGGGAGAAAAGGATACTTTGTCGATAAGAGTCAAAAAGTATGTTTTTGACTGGAAAGTGATTGCCCTCTGGGATTTGATTTGGTTCTTCCAAAGCCCACACGACTTCTCCATCCCCATCAAAAGCCACAAGAAAGGATGAGTCCAAACTCAAAATATTCGTAATGATCAAACCATCATCGCCTTTGGCATGAACAGATACATCGATTTCAGGGAACGCCGCTGGCAAGGCATTTGTCTTCAATGCGATTGGCTCAGAGCAGGCAACGACAGTTCCATCCTCTTTTCGAACCAACTGAGCATTGTATGTTTGGTTGGCTCGGAGCCCCATTGGTAAAGCGCGCTGAGTTTCACCGCCAACATCTTGGCTGATAATTATACGCTCAATGCCCCTTCCATCGATATAATGGAGCTCTGCGGCAGAACCTTCCCACTGTACTTGAGGGACGGTCGGAACCTTGGTTTCCAACAGCGACAGGTTGGTGAATTCAAGGTTGCTTGGTTCACAATCTTCTACAATGGGCAAATGAGCGGTATCTTGTGTATCAGCTTGAGCCGGTGAGTCATCAGCAGGATTACGATTGACGGACGGTGATTCGAACTGACAGGCAATTATGAAGATTAAGATATTCATTTTTTTAAGATATCCGATGCCTTATTGGTTCGGCCACACTGACAAACGAAATCCGACAAAAACTTATCTCGGTTTTAAATGAGATTCGACAACAATCAATCAAGTGAATCTCAATGGACAAAGCTGTAAAGATTTTTTCTGTGTCAAAAGAATCACCTAGGCAGGGCGTTAAGGAATTTCATTTCACAACATTGAGTTGGTGAGAAGGCATGGAGATCAACAGATATTCATCAATGAAACCCAATTCATTCAGACAAATGTAGACACGCTCCAACACGAATTCAACATTTGGAATTGTCTTCCATCTCGCTCAAGAACTTATCCAAGGGTCCATGATCGCACTTGACTATAAAATGAATATGTATGCACCAGCACCACCCATCTGATGAGGAAAAATTATTTAGGCCCTCAACCGCGATCTGGCTGACCGTAACCAACAAAACTTCTGGGTCGAAGCAAACGGTATCCCTCAGGCTTTTCTTCAGGAGAGTTCCAAGAAAAGAGGGAATGTAAAAAATCATCTTCGGCCGCAACCACGCCCTGACCAAAATGACCCCAATCCCCGTTTTGATGTGGACACCAGGGTCCGTCAATGTCAGCCCCATTCGCCATTGCCATACACCGAACCCACATTGAGGGTTCGTCGCTCGTCAACAATTCAGGTAAACGAGACAAGACAGCTGCCCGAATCCGTTCATCGTCGTCTTTGACATGCTTCGCAAGCCAAACCTTTGCCTCTGAGTTTTCAACCATGGACAGCGCTTCGATCGCCCGCAAACGCACCTCAGCATCGGGGTGATTGGTCCAAGCCAGAAGTGGTTCGACCTGAGCGAGCGGCTGACGAGCAAGCGCACACAATGTGGTTACCAGCACATCTGGATCCGCATCGTTGAGCAATTGTTGAAGCAGGGCTTGACTATTGGGCACCCAACCCAGAACCAATGCGACCATTTTTCGAACATCAGAATCGGGGTCTGTCAGGTAAGGAACCAATGCATCAGCACTGGGCGGATTGAGGAGAAGAAACTTGAATGCATCCTTTCGAACGGTGGGATCGGTATTGTCCAGTAATTCCTGAAGTTCTTGGTTGTCTTCAGGGGGCTTCGGCGGAAGATAGGGTAAAATCTCAGGTCCACCTTGACCCCGTTGCACAAGTGCACGGTGGGCTTCAAGTGCAACCAAGCGGCTTGAGTCTTTCAGCATGGTTTTGAAAAAAGAATCTTCTGTCTCCTCAATATTGGCCAAAGCTGCCACAGACCAACGGCGCACGAATGAATTTGGGCTTTTGGCAATCCGTTTTAAAGGCCCAAGACTATCAGAGGCACCAATCTCACCAAGACTCAGAGCTGCAGACCGTTGAACATCAATATCGGGGTCCCAAAGTAAACTTTCCAGAATGGGTCGAGATGCTGGATAATGGCGCAATCCATGTGCCGCTTTCCATCTCATGTAGGCATCACTGTGCCCAGCGGCTGTCTCTAGAAGCCTTTGAAAGGACTCAATGGGATGATGGCGAGAAAGATTGACCAATTGCTGAACTGCTGCAAGACGCACAAGGGAAGACCCATCATGGATTCCGCTGCTTAAGGTGGAATGGGAGTCTACATTAAGCATGGAGCGAGCTCGAATCCATGGATCACCATCTGCTGTGAGATCCCGACCAGCCTTGGCCAGCGCAAGCCGTGACAAGGGATCCGTTCCAACTGGAGGGTCAACTGTATAAAATAGATCACGCAAATCCTCTAGATTTGACTGTTCGCTCATCGCATTGAGTGGCGGAAGACTGACCGTTGGCCAACGCAATATGGATGGCAAATCAAAATGCTGTTGGAGCGACCAGAGTATGACCACGGCTTGGTTGGCCGAATCAAGTGCAGCCGAAGATGAAACATGATGCAAAGTGGTGTTCTGTGCGTCAACAATGTGAGAATCAAGCCAGTACAACTTTCTCAGTTGATCATCTGCCCAAGTTCCCAAAAGAATAACCACCATTTGTGCGCCACAAGTTGATGGAAGTTCAATAGAACCGTTGCCATCTTCGAGCAGAACGATGTGAAGGGTTTCCGGTATACAGCCTTTGAAGCTTGTCACTGCCTGGGGCTCGGCGTTCCATGCCTGCGCCAGATGATTTGCCAGTGCGTTGTCCTTATCTCCCCATACAGAAACCATCGATATACCTTGATCATGGTGAGGAGATTGTGAAGGAGCCGCACGGCCAACATACTCGATGGCATTTTGGTTGGATTCCAATCGGAGTGTGTGACCCTGCTCTGACTGACATGAGAATGGCCAAAGCAGACCGCAAAAAACTGATACAGCGCAATTAAAAGAACGATTCAAATTCAAGCCCTTTATGGTGATTATGTGACAGGATACCAAAACTTATACAAACAAATTGACAAGAGTGCCATTCTTTGGGTATTCTACTGCTAAGTCGATAAAATAGGGACATAGAATGAATCGCAGAGAGACCCTCCGATTATTGGGCACAAGCATCAGTGCATTGACCATAAGTGTGGCGTGCAAGCCAAATCAATCTGAGAAGCTGTTAGACTCAGGTCAAGTCGAAGACATTCCCTGGTGGGACACTGGGGACACTGGTTACCCTCACGACAGCGGAGAACAACCAGACACAGGCCAACCAGATACAGCCGATACCGAAGACACCGGAGATACTCCAGATGGCATGGCCGATACTGGGCCAGAACTTAATCCGAGGGCGCCAAGGTCCCTCTTAGATGGGGGCGAAGCCGATCTGGATTTGAGTCTCCAAGTCCTGAGCGGAACATATCCAAATGACATGGCTGGTTACTTGTTTTTGGTTCACCCTCAAACACATCACCAAGGTCCACCTGTGGTATCCGGTGAAGGTGTACTGACTAGAATTGCATTTGAAGGCACCCCTCAACTCAAACGCCGTCTCCTCAAAACCCCATGCTACTATGCTGATTTGGCATTTCAAGGCCAAGATGCTTCCTTTGACTATGCCGACCTCACCCGTATATCAATGACACTCGGTAAAAGAAATCTTTTGAATACGGGATTGGTGCCCATGCATGATCGTCTCGTGGTCACCAGTGATGCAGGAAGGCCATGGGAAGTTGACCCAGAGAGCTTGGAATTGGTCACACCGATTGGCAGCTTTGACGAATGGGACATGGCTCTTCCAAGTTGGATTAATAACTTCATGGACTGGCCCTTCCCGTTGATGATGTCCACCGCCCACCCCGTTTTTGATGCAAACACTCAAGAGTTCTTTTCTGTCAACTGGGGTGTACAAATTCTCAATCTGGGTGGCTATGTCAAATTGGTCCGTTGGAATGGCTCAGGGGTTTTGGAACAATTTCAACTGGTGAATGCTTGGGGCCTTCCCATAGCCATCACCCAAAGTGTCCATCAAATCGCTGTGACTTCTGACCACATCATTGTCATGGACACCGCATTCGTGTCTGAGATGGAAGATCTTCTTGGTGAGAATAGCACCGCCATGAAAGCGCAATCTTCCGACACCATACTTTACATCATCGATCGAAATGGACTGCCCAATGGGGGTGGTAATGTCTTCGCACAACATGTGTCTTTCCCAAGGGAAAGCGCCCATTTTATTGCAGATTATGACAGCAGCAATGGCATCATTCGGATACATGTGGGGCACCAGTGCGCCAATGACCCAAGCGAATTTGTTCAGCCTGGGGATTTAAATGCCATTGACGGCTCTCCCGTTCCGACAGAACTCCATGGCATGCTTGTGGCAAGCTCAGACATTGGCCGAGTGGGTCAGTATGAAATTAATGCAAGCACAGGACAGGTACTCTCTCAAAATTGGCTCCCAGATGCGCGTCTCTGGGGTGGACCCGCCATTTACACGGTCCATGAGCGAGGTCAACAACAATACGACACGATGTGGTGGTTGAGTTTTGGTATTTCTCCAGAGCTTCGAGTTCAGCGTGTCGACTCAGCCTATGCAGACTACCTGTGGCGTGAAGTGCCGATGTCCCAAATGCCGACCGAAGCACATCCAGGCACCATTGTTCGTCTCAATACAGCCACAAAGCAAATTGAAGACAGCTACGCTTTTCCACTTGGACGCTGGCCCTCCTCCCCCACCTTCATTCCAAGAGTCAATGGCGGCGCCAACGAGGGCTACATTGTCACCACTGTGATGAGTGATGACACCAGTACGGCAGATTCCAGCGGTGATGAGTTCTGGATTTTCGATGCGCAAAATCTCGAACAAGGTCCGCTTTGCCGTCTGGGACACAGCGATTTAAAGATGCCACTTACCCTGCACAGTTGTTTTATGGACAATGCCATTCCCAGAACAGCGTCGTATCAAGTGGATCTCCAAGGCGAAATCGAAAGTCGAATAGGCAACTTAGACTCTGCAACTCAGGCTGTCTTTTATTCGGATGTCTTTCCGTACTTAAGCTAAGCAAATATCGCATCTTTGTTTGCGATAATTCCTCAAATCGATACACTGGGGTGTATTCAGATGGTTTGAGGAACCAATGCAAGTTACGACAAACAAATTTATTTTCTCCATTTTTCTGACCGCCTGCACCAGCAGCACC
>JAYYJC010000491.1:0-5229 GCA_036146655.1 Myxococcota bacterium
GGGCTTGGCTATTGAGGCAAACAGAGTCCTTTTCAGACATTCAGGTGGGAATTAGTCAAACGGTTACCCAAAATCTGCCTCCAGGTTCTGATACAATTTACTCAGGCATTGATCTTGCACTATTTTCAGAAATAAATCGCCGTCCTATCCGTGGGCGTATTGTCAGCATTGGCCGTTTGGTTGAACAGAAAGGTTTCGATGTGCTAGGAGAAGCCACACGGCTACTTCTTCAAATAGACCCGTCTATTCAAGTAGATGTGATAGGGGAAGGGCCCCAACGAGATAATTTACTCGGTTATGGTTTGAACTTACTTGGTCATCGGAAAGACATTCGAACAGAACTAGAAAGTGCCGATATCTTTGTCTTGCCAACCCGTTGGGAAGGTCTTGGCCTGGTTTTATTGGAAGCAATGGCAGCAGGTGTTCCTATTATTACGAGCGATATCCCAATTTGTAGAGAAATATGTGGCTCAGCTGCGGTGTATGTTCCTGTCAATCAGCCTGTCCAATTGGCTGAGCAAATTATCGAACTGGTCAATGATTACTCCAAAAAGCAAAAGATGCGCTCCATCGGCATAGAGCGCAGCAAAATGTTCTCTATCGAACAGGCAGCAGAGCGATATACTCAACTGTATGAAAAGCTACTTATGTCAACAGATTAGTCGAGCTTGATGTTCTTTTCGCCTTTTTGTGAAACTTCATAGCCTTTTTCAGCATATATTTTCTCCAAACTGGCTGTCCAATCAGAGAGTTCTCTGCCGTTTTTTATGGGCTCAGCTGTTGTAGAGATGCCCCAATCGCCTTCTGAAGCACACTTCTTGAGTTTGGCCTTTGATGCTCTGAGTTGAACTTCAATGTCATCAGTAATGATCCATCGTTTTCCAGGTTCACTGACTTCGGTAACATGCAATACTGCGGTTTTTGTTCCGCTGCAGTCGGCAAGTTCTATTGCGGCAGCACCGTAGGTGAAAACACCATTGTTGTGTCTATCTGGATAAATGCTGGTCAAAAGTCCAGCTGCGACTGTCTCCGAACCTGCATTGGCAAGCCTTTCGGCAACTTCTTTGGCGCGTTCTGGTGTCACTTGTTTTGCGACTTCTACCATTGCTGACTCAAGAGATGCTTTGTTTTCCTCTGTAATGCTGTCACCCAGTGCTGGTGCCACTGCGCTATCCATACCGGTAATAATACTGTTAAATGGTCCGCCCTCAGCAGCTGCAATGGCAGCGTTTTGAAGTGTTGAAAGTGAAGAAGGGCCGGTTCTTTTGATGTATGCGTCCATGAGTGTGGCGTATTTGTCATCATATTCGTTACTTGGTGGTTGACTGACCTTGGTCGCCATCCATTCTCCAAGTGCTGGTGCTTCACAGGTGGCATAAGCACTGTTCCACCGTGCAAAATCGATATTTTTTAGTGCAGTATAGGCTCCCTGTAAAAACGGAAGTATCTTCACATTTTCATTGCACTTTTCGCCGATGCTCTTTGCGACCACATCACGGGTAGAGTAGTCTTGGATCATGCCGGGCATTTTCCAAAGTGGCATCCATACATCATTTTCGATTGCGCTCAATGACAAGGCAACGAGTGTATCAACATCGGTTGCTCGCTTGACAAATATTTGAAAGTTCTCTTCAGCAACCGCTCTGTCGCATTTAACAGTTCTTTCGAACGCTTTTATTAGAGAAGAACCAGTGGCTGATTTAGCAGCAGACAATGAAGACGAACAAGCAGCATTGGCGTTGCTGCTTAAGGCTCCAATGAGTAATCCAAACAATGAATTCATACTATTCTCCTGATGAGATTTAGGCTTTAAATGCGACTTTACTATCGTAAAAATGACACGCTGTCGATGGCTTTTACCATAACGACACATCTTAATGGCAAAATCATCCTTGAAGAGGCATAAAGCAGATCCCCAACTGTGTTGAAATATGATACATGTATCTCTACATTAAGCCGCAAACGAAGGATGACTAGTGACCCAATACAATCAATTCTCTGGTGATGATGCGCTTTACATTGATGGTTTGTATTCAAAATGGTGTGATTCTCCAGACTCTGTCGATGCATCATGGCAACAGATATTTCAGAGTTGGCACATCAGTCCTGAAGACGCTCAGCCCCAACCGCCCGACTTGCGTTCCATCTTTTCTAGTTTGCCGGGTGTTAACACATCTGCCACAACAGGAATAGAGGAAGCCACACACCGTCAGGCCCGTGTGGCCCAGTTAATTAATGCCTATCGCGTCAGAGGTCACACTGAAGCCAACATTGACCCCCTAGGGCGACGCATTATTGAGCCCCATCCCGAACTTCAATTAAGTTTTTATCAGCTGCGTGAGTCAGATTTGGACAAACCAGTTTCCGGGCATGGTGTATTTGGGGTGCCCAATGTCACTACCCTGCGTCACATCGTCAAAAGATTACGAGCAGCGTATTGCCAAGGATTTGGTGTTGAGTTTATGAACATCAATGACCCCGTCAAGAAACGGTGGTTACAATCAAGAATAGAAACACTTCAAGATGATGATATCTTGAAAGATGACGAAGAAATGCATATGCTTCGTCTATTAGCGGACTCTGAAAACTTTGAGACTTTTCTACACAACCGCTATCCCGGGACAAAACGTTTTTCATTGGAGGGTGCTGAAACTCTAATTCCGTTATTGGCATCACTCATTGAAACGGCTTCAGACAGTGGGGCTCGGCAGATGATGCTGGGAATGGCTCACCGAGGCCGTTTGAATGTTTTGGCCAACATATTAAACAAACCCATCCGTTACATACTCGACGAGTTTGACGACGAAGCTTCAGATGAGTTTGAGATCTCTGGGGATGTCAAATATCATTTGGGCTATTCTTCAGATTACAATTGTAGGAATGGCGAAAAGGTACGAATTACGCTTGGGTTTAATCCATCTCACTTGGAAGCTGTTAATCCAGTTATTGAGGGAAGATGTAGGGCAAGACAAGACAGATTTGCCAATGCTGAAGCTGGTGAGAAGGCACTTGTACCACTCTTGATACACGGTGATGCTGCCTTTGCTGGACAGGGTGTTGTTGCGGAAGTTTTCCAGCTTTCACAACTTGAGGCTTATCGAACAGGTGGTACCATCCATGTCGTTGTCAACAATCAAATTGGTTTTACGACGACCCCCAAAGACGCGCGTTCTACGCCTTATTGCTCTGATATAGCTCGGATGTTGGCTGTTCCAATTTTTCATGTCAATGGGGAAGATGTTGAAGCTGTAGCTGCCGTTGCAAAAATCGCAGCAGAATGGCGTCAAACATTTCATCAAGATGTCGTCATTGATATGGTCTCGTTTCGAAAGTGGGGTCACAACGAAGGGGATGAACCTTCATTTACTCAGCCTCTACTTTACGACACCATTCGCAAACACCCATCACCAAAAATGGCCTACGCCAAAAAAATGATGGCCCGTGGAAAAACCATGGAAGACATCAATGCTGTGGTGTCTGATTCTCGGATTAGATTAGAGCAACATTTGACGGCAGAACTTGCATATGACGATTATACCACCAAGGGCGAGTCGACATCCAAAGGCTTGTGGGGGCCATATGGTCATGATGGTATCATTGACGATGTTGACACCACTTTTGATGCAGAGGAACTCAAGTCTATTCTCACCAATGTAAATACCAACCCAGAGGTCATCACCGTTCACCACAAAATTAAGAGGATTTTAGACCAGCGGTTAAAGATGGTCAACGGTACAACTCCAGTAGACTGGGCTGTCGGAGAGCAAGCAGCCTATGCCACTATCGTCAATGAAGGCTTTAGGGTTCGCATTTCTGGACAAGATTGTGGCCGTGGAACCTTCTCACATCGACATGCCGTGTTGACAGACATCAATACTGGTGAAGAATATGTTCCACTTTCTCATGTCTCAGAAGGGCAGGGTGAATTTCAGGTATTCAACTCGTTTTTGTCTGAATACGCCGTGCTTGGCTTTGAACATGGATACTCTCTTGATGCACCAGATGCGTTGGTCATCTGGGAGGCTCAATTTGGAGATTTTGCCAATGGTGCTCAAATAATCATTGATAACTTTATTATGGCAACCGAACAGAAGTGGAATCGTCTCTCGGGTTTGGTTTTGCTCTTGCCCCATGGATATGAAGGACAAGGGCCTGAGCATTCAAGTGCACGGTTGGAACGATTTCTTCAACTTTGTGCAGAAGACAATGTCCAGGTAGCCAATTGCACCACACCAGCTAACTTTTTCCATCTTCTGCGACGGCAAGTTCACATGAACACTCGAAAACCACTGGTGGTTATGTCTCCCAAATCAATGCTCCGACATCCCAAGTGTCACTCGACGATGGAAGACCTTTCCAGTGGTTCCTTCCAACCTGTTATCGCTGATAAATGTGACAATACCGCCGAGGTAAAAAAGCTCGTTTTTGTTTCAGGGAAAATTTACTATGATTTGAAAGCGAAGCAAGAGACAACTCAATCCACTCATGTGAGGTTGGTTAGAATAGAACGGCTGTATCCTTTTCCTGCGCGAGAGGTGGCTAAAATCACCGCCAATCATCCAAATGCGGAGTTGGTATGGTGTCAAGAAGAACCTCGGAATATGGGGCCATGGCCGATGTTTAATGAATGGTTTTACGAGGCGACTCAAAGCAATCCAACTTATATTGGTCGAAAAGCCGCCGCAAGTCCTGCAACAGGTTCTCCAAAGAAGCATCGTGCTGAACAAGCACAGATAATGGGTGCAGTCTTTGGTCATCTTGATTAAATGGACTGTAATACAATTTATATTGGAGTATGACTGATGTCTAAAATTGTTGATGTTCCTGTTCCGTCACCTGGCGAGTCGATCACAACTGTCTATATCTTGACGGCTCACAAGTCAGTGGGAGATGTCATTATGGCTGGTGAAGCCATATTTGAAGTCGAAACTGACAAAGCCAATCTTGAAATTCCTGCACCTGTTTCTGGAATTGTACATGCGTTGATGGTTGGTGAGGGTGACGAGGTTGATGTCGGTTCAATTGCTGCAAAGATTTCAGAACAAGCGGTAGAAAAACCAAAAGCCCCAGTTTCGAAAGAGTCCGATGACTCGATTGAGGCAAACAAAGGGTCTCAAAGTGGGCCTGCTGCGCGCCTTGAGGCAGACCGTTTAAGTGTAAATATTGATGATGTTCAGGGAAGTGGTAACAATGGTCGTATACTTCGCAAAGATGTTCAAGCAGCAGCCC
>JAYYJC010000492.1:0-9250 GCA_036146655.1 Myxococcota bacterium
CATGAAACCCAATAGTGAAATAATATAAAGAAGTATCTTTATGTAAGGAGTACGCAATGAAAACCCAAATTCTATTTTTAGTTGCCCTGTTGGGCGCCTGTTCCGAAGAAGAAAAGAGCTGTGATGATTATGTCACCTTCATGTGCGAGTGTGTCTCCACAGAAGAATGTGATGAACTCACCACGCTTTATTCAGATGCCACGGCTGATCAGCAAAACGAATGTGCGATCGCACTTGACGAGGCTGAAGCTGCAGGTGGCGGGTGTGATACTGCTTCGGGAATGTAAGCCAGAATGTCACACTCTTGAATGGGATTATTAACCCAACAAATCATCGTCAGAGTCGAGCTCATCATCAAGTTCATCTCTGGCGATCGGTTTTTCTGGACCTTTTCCTTTTCGGAATTGCACCATAACAACCACCATTGCTAGAGCAACGATAAATACTGAAATGGATTGTGAAGTCGACAATCCCAGCATCAAATCTTCTCCACGGATGCTGTCACCACGAAAGCCTTCAATGGTTGAACGCAATGCCGCATAAAAAACCATCATGGTGGCCATGATTTGACCATCAAAAAAACGGAGTTTGGCGTGCATCCATGCCAGTGCACCGAAGAGTGATAGGGCACCAACAGACTCCCAAACCTGAGTTGGAAAGAGTGGAACATCATGAATGTTCCCAACACCAACGCCAGGCTTAAAAATTAATGCAAAATGTGGAAATTCATCCACATGCACCATTGAGCCGCCTTTTAAATCGAGAAGAGTGCTTAAAACATCCACATCTACATGTGCTCCATGACAACATCCGGCAAAGAAGCAACCCACTCGACCCATACCCAGGCCAAGCATGATCGCAGGCGCTGAAATGTCGATCATCTTCCAAGTGGGGATCTTCTTAGCAAGACAGAATGCCACACCTGCTGCAACGCCGCCAATGGGTCCGCCGTAGAATACCAATCCACCTTCAGACGGTAAAAAGAAAATTAACGGATTTGCAAAAAACAAATCTGGTTCTGAGAACAAAAAATAAAATAGTCGTGAGACAGCAATCCCAGCAAATGCAACGATCATATAAAAAATTGGAAGTTCATCACTGTCAACACCGACTGCTCTGGCGCGAGCGGAACTGTACATGAATGCAAGAAAGAGACCGGTTAAGATCATGAGCCCGTACATATGGACTCCCAACTGGCCACTAATTTGAATAAGGGTTGGATACACAGCAATTCCCTTTGGAGATTCGCAAATGAAAGATGGACTAATTATCTCGTTTTTGAGCATTGTGCCGAAAAAACCAGTGGCCCGCCTAATGGGTTTTCAGGCCCGCCTCCGACTTCCTCGGTTTGCGCATCGATTACTTATCCGTTGGTTCGTATGGAAGTATGGAGTCAATTTAAGCGAATGCCAAGGGGGGATTGACGATTTTAAGTCTCTTTCCGATTTTTTTCTCAGGCCTTTGCTTCCAAATGTTCGACCAATTGACGATGATCCGATGAACTGGGTCAGTCCTGTAGATGGAACAGTCCACATGTTTGGACAAATTACCAATGGAAGATTTAAACAGTCCAATGAGCAGTATGGAGATGTGTGTGAACTTTTGGGATATGAGCAAAATCATCCAAAAGTCACTCCCTACCTCAACGGTCAATACGCCATTATTTATCTGTCACCAAAAGACTATCACAGAGTACACAGCGCTCAGGCAGGGAAAATCATCAGCTTAGATTACAGGCCTGGCAAATTATGGCCTGTTTTTCCAGCGGCAACGCGTCAAATATCAAACTTATTTGATCGCAACGAACGGCTTGTGTTCCATCAAGAGACTGTGCACGGTGCCTGCGTGCTCGCAATGATTGGTGCATTCGGTGTTGGCAGGATGACCACAGGCCTCAGTTCAATCACCACGAATACAGGCGGAAAGGCCAGCACTCAATCCGGAGACTGGAATGTAGAACGGGCACAAGAACTGGGTCGATTCGAACTGGGGAGCACGGTTATATTGCTTTGGCCCAAAACCCAGATCAAATGGACAATGGAACCAGGCCAAGCCATCCGGTTAGGTCGACCGATTGGTGAGCAGATTAAGCAAACACCAGACGATAAATAGTACGATGGTGACCTGTTATCGGTTATACTTCAAAACATGTCAAACTCGGCTGAAACAATCACAAAATCAGATACCCGTATCAGAGGGTTGCTTCGCCGTGAAAAATATCCAATCCCTGAACTGAGGGCTGTAGTTGACGAGGTTTTCTACGCCACGCAAGGAGGTCCATTTAATGTACGGATCCTTGCGTCTCGGGTGGAGCAAGACTCACTCATCACCCAGAAAATTCTAACCATCACCAGCAATCCATACTACTGCGGCACTTCGAAAATTAAAAACATCATCAGCCTTATTCAACGGTTTGGTCCTGCTGGGTTTCGATGTATCGCACTTCAAGCATTTTTAGACACCGACCTTTACCGCAGACAGCATCCTTTTCAAAGCGAGTTACTGACCATTCGCAACTACAGTTTGGCGTGCGCACACATTGCTCGTATCATCTCAAGGCAAACAGGTGCCAACGGTGATTTGGCCTTTCTGTGCGGCCTGCTGCACCGCATTGGCATGAGTGTTCCTCTTATCCTTCATCCCAAATACGCAGAAACGCCGACCAGCAGCCAAGACTTTTATCTGGCACTCGAAGGGGCACATTCAATATTTGGAGCAACAGTAGCCCAACGGTGGGGAATGCCTGAAGAAGTGGTCATGTCCGTTGCCAATCATGGACAAATCGTGATCAACGGGACAGTAAGTTTATACTCAGCCACAATTGTCTTGGCTGAAGCACTGGCCCAAAAGTTGGGGTATCAACTCAAGACCTTTAAAAGAATCCCGAGAACCGCCCCGCACAGTCCAAAAGAAGACAGCAAAAATGCACTGAGTGCGCTTGGAATCCCAATTGATGAGTTTCAAAAGATCGTGGCTGAAGTCAATCAAATACTGTCTTTTGAAGTGATCTAACGGAACATGCAAGAGAGTCTCCCTCACAGAACTGACTGGGCACACATTAACTCGAACACTATTTGCGAAGCCGTTCAGCCATAATCTTTTTCAGTATCTGCACACCTTCTCGGACCACATTGGGTGGAGCAGATGTAAAACACAGACGAATGTGTTGCGCATATGCGACCCCAAAGGACTCTCCAGGGGCCAATAATAAGCCATGTGATATACACTCCTCTAAAAATCCATCCACTCCTTTGCTGTCCAAATATTTAGACACATCGATGAACAAGAAAGTACCACCTTTTGGGCTCGGAAGATCAAGCATATGAGCCACTTCAGTTCCGATTCCTGCATATGCTTTTTTGGCATTGGCAAGCCACTCTTGTCCACAATCCAAAACCTGTAATGCAGCATATTGTGCCGCAGTCGTTACAGAGTAATAGGTATGCTTCTGCGCTTTGGAAAGTTCAACCATCAACTCTGCTGATGGGCCGATGATATACCCGACCCTGTTCCCAGCCATACCGTAAATCTTGGAAAAGCTGAATACTGAAAATGTGTGGTCTGGTGCCAAAGAAGGCAAATCAAGTGAAATGCCACTGAATTGGAGTGATTCATACACTTCGTCAGACCAAATCCAAATCCCAACATCTAAAGCGATTTGTGCCAGTTCGCATGCTTGTTTGTGATCCAGCACAAAACCTGTTGGGTTATTTGGAGAATTTATATAAAGTGCTGTGGTTTTGGCAGTGACATATGGAGCCAAGCGCTCCTGAACAGATCCAGGGCGGTCGAAAAAGGGCACTTCAATTGGGATCGCACCAACCGAACGCACAATACCCGCAATTAAAGGCCAATAAGGCGCTAGAATCAAGACTTCATCGCCTGGTTCGAGAAGTGTCATGGCCAAAACATGGAGGCCTCCTGTGGCTCCTGCGGTGATCAGTACCCGTTCAGAATCCACTGATTTTTGTGATGAAATGGCTTTGATTAATGAAGGCAATCCCTCTGATCGTGCATAACGGTGAACCCCGACAAAAGACTCAGTGCGAATATCTTCCATGCGAGCACCAAGTGCAGGTTCAAGATAAGTATCCCCAATATGAAGCGGGTAAATTGGCGGTTTTAACTGTGATATTGCTCCAGAAAACTTAGAAAAAACACCACTTGGCATGGCAGAGATGTGTGAATTGACATAAGGGGGGCGTGGCATGGCATCTCCGAAACACGTTATTGCTAATCCAAAATTTCAGTTCTATAATCTTTTGACGAGAGTATCATGAATCAAACCCTTTCTCCCTTTGCCATCTCACTCAGCCAACTCGCCAAAGACTTTTGGTGGACAGGTGACCCATGGGCCGAACAAGTTTGGTCTTCGTTAGATCCTGTATTATGGGAAGCCCTAAATCATAACCCAGTGGCCTTACTGCAGGAAGTCGATGTCGACCTTGCCGACAAGGAATGGAAGAAGGAAGCCCAAAAATTACTGAGCCGTTACACAAACTACATCAATAAAGAAGTTCAAAGCAATCCACGCATTGCGTACTTTTGTATGGAATTTGGACTTCACGAATCATTCCCAATTTATTCAGGTGGTCTGGGAATCCTTGCAGGTGATCACATTCGCTCTGCATGTGATTTGTGCCTCAACTTTGTTGGAGTAGGTCTGTTTTACCGCAATGGGTATTTTGCTCAGCTTATTCAGGGCGGACGACAAGCTGCAGGATGGCCAGATTACAGTCAGCAGCCTCTTCCTATTGATTTACTTAGGTCAGCAAATGGCGAACCACTTCGCATTGCAATTCCATTTAAAAATCAAGAAATGCTGGCACAAGCGTGGTGTTTAAAAGTAGGCCATGCACGTCTACTTCTGTTGGACACCAACCTGCCAGAGAATACTGAAGAAATGCGTAACCTGACCGCAAGCCTCTATGGCGGTGGCAGCCGCACTCGAATCGGACAAGAGATCCTGCTGGGTATCGGTGGAATTCGATTGTTGAAGGCCATTGGTGATCGTCCGGATGTCTATCATATGAATGAGGGACATGCCGCATTCTTAGTTGTTGAACTGTGGTTGAGAAATCTACAGAAAGGAATGAGCCCAGAAGTCGGACTTGAAGATGTACGGAACCGCTGTGTCTTTACGACACACACTCCAGTCCCAGCTGGACACGATACATTTTACTGGGATTTGGTCAACGAGTACCTTGGACCATACCGTCGCAGTCATGGGCTTCATGACGGAACCTTTATGAACATGGGCCGCGAGAATCCAAGCGACCTGTCTGCACCACTGAGCATGACTGTGCTGGCTTTAAATGGCGCACGAAAGTCCAACGGTGTCAGCAAGCTTCACGGTGAAGTCTCACGAGAAATGTTTAAAGACCTGGGCGTTCCGATTGGTCATATCACCAACGGTGTTCACCCCACAGCTTGGCTTGCGCCAGAGTTAGGTGATCTCCTTAATACCCACTTGCCGGAATGGAATAATAAGTGGCTTGAGCCTGAATACTGGGCAGCTGTTAAAGACATCCCACACAAAGAACTTTGGGCGCTCCGTAAGGCACTTCGTAAAAGATTAATCGAAGGTGTTCGAGCAAGGGTTGGACGAAAAGTGCTGAAAGAAAATGCACTCACCATCGGTTTTGCCCGCCGCTTTGCTACCTACAAAAGAGGCGCACTGATTTTCTCAGACCCTGAACGGCTTCTCAAGATACTCCAATCTGGTGTTCAACTTATTTTCGCAGGAAAAGCACACCCTGCTGATATACCCGGACAAGAAGTACTTGCTACGGTCAATCGATTTGCACGGCATCCCGATTTTCGTGACCAAGTTGTCTTTGTTCCCAATTACGATGCTGCCATAGGTCGGCTTATGACACAAGGTGCAGATGTGTGGCTGAACAATCCAAGACGACCAAGAGAAGCTTCCGGCACATCTGGCCAAAAGGCCTCACTCAATGGCAACCTCAACTTTTCAACCATTGATGGTTGGTGGCCTGAAGGGTTTGATGGCCAAAATGGGTGGATCATTGGTGACAACAATGATTGGCCGGACCTAGATGCCCAAGACAAATTCGACCTTGAAAGTCTATACAGCACTTTGGAAAACGATATTGTACCCACCTTCAAAAAGCCTAAAAAGTGGACTGCAATGATGGCCCATGCCATTGCGACTTGTGCCCCTGTCTTCAATACACATCGAATGGTAAATGACTATCTCAATCAGCTTTACATCAAGGCTGAATAGGATTTGATAATAGTCGAGAGACATAACGCAATTCAGTTACTGCCCCGTTCTACTTCAAAAATAGTTTTGCTATCTGAAGTGAACGGGGCATCGTTCGTTTATCTGTTGAATTCGGTCAAGAATTGAACCGAATAAAGTCCGACATGAACACTTGCTCGCGTTATATCGATATTTAATCCGTTAAAACGCCAACCTTCCTCAAAGGAATATACAATGACCCGCTTTACGGCTGACGCTGCCAAAGCCATGCAAAAAGCCATAGAAAAGGCGGGAGGCATTGAAGTTTTTGCAATCGGACGCCTTAACAGTGACAAACTCGTCGACCAAATTGAAGTTCATTGCCGAGGAAACACTCACGCAGTACCCGCACTACTCTCACGGCCGAGAGTAGGAGAAGTTGTCATCCACAACCATCCCAATGGGGTGCTTCAAGCATCACAAGCCGACATGATGCTTGCAAATCTATACGGAGAAGATGGTGTCGGCGTAGTGATCGTCAACAATGCTGTCGACAAAGCGCTCTGGGTAGTCGAACCCTACTGTAAAGAAAATAAACCCGTTGATCTTGATGAGGTCAAGCACATTTTTCTCGAACGCTTGCCGAGCGCAATGCCTGGATATGAGGCCCGTACTGGACAGATAGATATGTCATTAAAAATCGCACAGGCCATGAATGATGGTGACATTGCGATATTAGAAGCCGGAACAGGGACTGGAAAATCATTGGCTTACTTGGTTCCGAGTATCCTGTGGGCCACTCAAAATGACAGCAAAGTGGTTGTGGCCACCTATACAATCACCCTTCAAGGTCAACTGGTGACTGCGGATATTCCAATTCTTGAACGGATCGGACTTAAGTTTAGGCACGCTCTCATCAAGGGTAGAAACAACTATTTATGTCGACGACGGCTTGGAATTGCACTTAAAGTACCATCTGCAGCAGACAACCAATCGCTTCAATCCGTTGCACAATTTGCTGAGACATCGAATTCAGGAGCCCGTTCTGACATGGGATTTTTTGTTGACGAAGAAACTTGGGATGCTGTGGGCTCAGACTATGAACAGACCTTAAGAGCCAAGTGTCCACACTTTGAACAATGCTTCTTTTACAATGCTAGGCGAGAAGCCGCCAAAGCGCATATCTTGATTGCCAACCATCATTTACTTCTTTCCGACCTGCTGCTCAAGAGTCAAACAAACGGCGAGGGATGTATGCCGATCTACAACCGAGTTATTCTGGATGAGGGGCACCATCTTGAAGATGCAGCAACATCTCTTTTTCAACAGCAACTGTCTACACGAGCCGTCAGAAGAGCCCTTTCCCCGCTCATGAAAAAAAAGAAAAAAGAAACGAGTTCTCTCGATAAAATCTCTCAACAACACATACACAACAACAACTCAGCCCTAGACCGCTTCCTTCGTCAAAAAGCCCAAAAAATTATAGATCCCCTTTCGCTTCGAGTCAATGAGGTGTGGTCCGCTGCTGAAGACTGGTTTCAACAGATAGCACATGACGCTCTGAGTGAAGAAAGCCCTCAAAGACGAATCAAACCCAAGGATCAGTTTGAGCCATTCTGGGCGTTAAATCTAGAACCAACCATTCGCTCAGCAGCACAACAACTCGGCGCATTGTCAGACGACTTACTTCGATTGGAAGACATTCTAGAGAACCTTCCGGAGAAAGCCTTTCAACAGGACCCTCAACCCTTGCTCGACTTAAAGCGATCAAGAAGACGTTTGGCAAATCAATCTGCTTTTTTGGGGGATTATCTCAATCTTGGAGATACCGAAAGCAGCATTATTGACAACCCAACTGTCCGCTGGATAGAACCTCCAAGAAAAAAGAC
Source organism: Myxococcota bacterium (assembly GCA_036146655.1). Lineage (GTDB taxonomy): Bacteria > Myxococcota_A > UBA796 > UBA796 > UBA796 > JAYYJC01. Next base: position 8,095 of record JAYYJC010000492.1, read on the forward strand.
CAGTCCTCCAAGCGCTGTCCTTAAGCTTGCTCCGATCGAAGTTGGACCCACATTGCGAGAGAAGGTTTTCATGCAATTGAAATCCGTCACTGCCTGTTCCGCCACAATGACAGTCGATCAATCATTTCAGCATTTTGCGAATCGAGTCGGAATCGATAACATTCTACTACCCTATACCAGCGGAATTTTCCCATCTCCCTTTGACTATTCACAACAGGCCATTTTAGCACTACCAAACGACATTCCATTCCCCACTCATGTCGACTTTATTAACCGATGCGCTCGAATGATTATCGAGTCGATACGCATCTGCAATGGCGGCGTTTTTGTGCTGTGTACAAGCTACGGAATGCTTAGAAAACTTCATGGAGTGGTATCACAAACCTTGGGTAGACAATATCGAGTCTTTCGGCAAGGTGAAATGGGACGAATGCAACTGCTCGAAGCATTTTTAAACGCCCCCAATGGCATCTTATTCGGGGCCGACTCATTTTGGGAAGGCGTAAGCATCAAAGGGGACCAACTCAGAATGGTTATCATCCCAAGGCTCCCCTTTCGAGTTCCCTCCGCTCCAGTCGAACAGGCCCGCCATGAACACATGCAAGCTTCTGGGAAAAATCCATTTCGGGAGTATTCATTGCCCCAAGCTTGTCTACGCTTCAGACAGGGCTTTGGTCGCCTTATACGCACTCAAACAGACAAAGGCGCTGTGGTGGTAATGGATTCACGGATAAATTCGATGTGGTACGGACGAACATTTATCCAATCGTTACCTCCCGTCAGAATTGTTCACGGAAACAGTACAACAGTCCTCAGTTCCATGGGTCAATTTTTTAATCAGGCAGGTGCTGAAAAGAAACCATCGCCCCTTGGGGATCCTTCTGCCTCGTTCTGAACTCGACAGAAATCTCTTATCGAGATACAACAGTTGCAGTTTTAATGGAGACCTTACATGAGCAACCCCACCATTTCACGAGACATCGTTCACAGTTTATCTGAAGCGTGCGGGAACGACCCGGATGCGTTTCAAGCCATCGCAAACCGCATTTCTAAAGAACAACGCCGCCTATTCCGACATGTGGAAGGAGAGTTTGCTGAAAAGGATCCAGTATCAGGTCAAGTGGCACTTTACATGATGTCTGTGTGTGTACGAGTC
>JAYYJC010000493.1:0-2859 GCA_036146655.1 Myxococcota bacterium
GTAACCCGAAATGCTGTCTCGAACAGCAGCAGTACCACTGACACTTGGATAACCACAACGGGGTAAAACCGCATTACACAGCGCTTCTCTGATAAACTCAGGAGCAGGTTCATGGGGATCACCCACACCAAAATCATAGAGTTTAAGGCCCCTTTTTTGAATATCTGCTTTTCGGGCCTCAAGTGCCTGCTGAGGGTATGTCTTTAGGGCTTCAAATTGAGGATTGTAACGGGGCATAAATGAATTGGGCTTTTTTGCGGGAGAGAAACACAGACAGACTGGTTAAGGTTAATGGAGCCAGAAATAAATAGCACAAAGGTTTAGATATGTTTATCGTATTCAGTCTAGGCTGCACATTGATTCAAGATCATATGGGCGGCCCCGCAGACGAAAGCAGTTCAGAGCGCACCATTTTTGAGGTTCCAAAGGGCGCCACGGCGCGGAGCATTGCGCCCGCCTTACAGGAAGCCGGTATCATTAAAAGTGCAGATGAATTTGTAATGTACATCCGACTCAGCAAAGAGGGCAGTTGCATCAAAGCTGGTCGGTTTGAACTCAGCCCAAGCATGGATGCCAAAACCATAATCAAAACAGTTTGTGGTGTGCCATTGGCTAACGATAAACCGTTTACCATTGTGGAGGGCTGGCGCATTGGGGAGATCGATGCCGCTTTGGCCAAAGAGGGTTGGATCGAAGCCGGCGAATACCTTGCACTGGTCAAAACACCTGAAGAATTCACCGCTGAATTCGCTCTGCCATCAGAGTCTCTCGAAGGCTATCTGTATCCCGAAACCTATATGCTGAGTCCCGATCAATTTGAGGTCAAGAAGTTCATTCAGCGCCAAATCTCCATGCTCGAAGAACTCTTTTATACCACAAATAAGGCCGCCATTGAACAAAGCCCACGCAGCTTTAATGAGATTGTCATCATGGCATCCATGCTCGAACGAGAAGAGCCCAAGCCTGAGCAGCGCCCGCTGGTGGCAGGTATTCTTTGGAAGAGAATCGACAGCAAATGGAACCTCGGGGTCGATGCTACCAGCCGATACACCCTCGACGAATGGAATGACCGAAAAGCTTTTCTGAAAAAACTCAGAGACCCCAATGATCCCTACAACACTCGACTGCGCCCCGGATTACCCCCAACAGCCATCGGCAACCCCAGCATTCCTTCGCTCGAAGCAGCTCTGGCCCCTGTGGAGTCAGAATATTGGTATTACCTGCACGACAGCAAGCAAATCCTACGCCCCTCTCGAAATGCTCGGGAACATGAGGGACTGCGTGCAAAGTACAATGTATACTAATCATTGAACGAGTTGATGATCAAATTGTGCCACAGTGCCCGTCAGCCCCCCTTGAGACTCCCAACAGGCATAAAAGTCAAAGCTGTCGAAGGTATCCGCAGGCGGCGGGGCCTCGTCGATGAACAAACATGCTGGAATGGGCAGGGGCTCTTGTGTAACAGGTCCACCAAAACCTCCTTGGACACCGTTGATTGCTTGGACATCATTCGGCAACAGGGCACCTGCAAAACTCAAACCCAGCACATTCATCAGACCCTGATTGCTTTGTCCCACGATGTCATCGAGATAGCCACCGTAGGCTTCAGATGAAATGATGTCGGCGTTGATCGGAATGGTCTCAGGTGCTTGCTCTTTAAAATACAATCGACGTCGCTCGTGGATGTTGCTCTCAAACACAATTCGATCAGGGACCAAAATCAGCCGGTGAGCGTCTTCTTCATTGTGCATGGACAACTGACCGTCTAAGGCTTCAGCCCCAGCCAGCTTGACATTAAGCGCATTGGGTCCAGCCATGGGATGAGGTTCAAAGTCGACTGAGATAAGTAGGTCACGGTTGTCTCCTTGGCGGCCAGGTTCAAACTGGGGGGGCACCACAAAGAAGTCGGTCACATTGCTCCAAATGCCTCTTCGAATGGTGATGTCACCCTGAGTAGGAACCACCATACCCGTGTCAAAACCTTTGACGGTTACATTGTCCCAGATGGTACGGTCCCCCACCGTACTTCGGGTATTGATCCCGATGGTGTCGCCCTCTCCCGAATTTATGAGCCGGAGGTTCCGAAAGGTAAAGCGGGTGCTGTTTTCAAGGTGAATACCAGCAATTCCCACATTCCAAATGTGAAAGTCTTCAAAGGTGGAATGAACGGTCTCCAAATACGCAGGCGTCAGATCGTGAATGTCTTCAAAGAGCGTGGTGTGAACATAGTAGACCGCAAGCCCCTTGTTTGATGCATAGGTGCGATTGCCTTCAAAACTCTTAATGGGCACCCACCACGCATTTACACTGTCCACTTCGAGCAAGTTACCGTTGGGGATGTGCTGCACCTGAAAGCGATTCATTTCATCAAATGTGGTGTCGATTTCTCGAATCCCTTCCGTCCAAAAGATAAAACCATGCCCCGAACTTCCAGTGGCCACATTGTCTTCAAGACGCACCCCACCGCCATGTATCCAAAAGCCATCTCCTTGAAAGGCAAAGTCCTGAGAGTCTTCTCGAATATCAACCGGTGCCGTGTCTGGATTTTCAATGGGATAGTCGGGATTAACGGTTCGAATGGCGATGTTGCCCACAAATGACCCCTGCTCATCACCGGCCTCGGTCTGGAAGGCTCCCCCCACAACATCATAGGACACATTGTTGATAAAATCGACATGCGAAGAGTGATTGACATAGGCCCATCCAGGATCATTTTCAACCACACAGCCTTCAACTCGGGCAGGTACCGTTAATGGATCCACGCCACCTTGATGAAAATGAATTGAATACCGACCTCGGATGTTGGTTCTTGGGCCAGGCACGGCGCTCTCAGATGTCAGTTCCGGAAAGAACCAGTCG
>JAYYJC010000494.1:0-6953 GCA_036146655.1 Myxococcota bacterium
AAATGTCTCAAAGGTGTAGCTGATGTAATGAACATCTGGTTCGAAAAACTGATCCAATCCAAATGGGCCGTCATCTGCTTGATTTCTCATCACTGCAACAGGCGTTCCAATGGCCATGGTGTCAATCACCCTCGGATGTAAATTGCAACCTGTACAATGAATATTAATTTTTAGACTTGAATACGCCTCGAGTAAAGTCCGTGTGCTCTTCAACTCTGTTTGATAATAAGGGGCGTATTGAGGCCAAAGCTTCCACATTGGGGTACCCCAAAAAGCAATTTCATCTGATGTCTTAAGCATCAAATCACAGATGTGCTTTCTATTCAAAATACGAACAAAGCCGTCTTCGCACATTCGAAATATTTGATTGTAAGCATAATCAATAAATCTAAAATCATGCACACCACGGGCTTTAAAATAGGCTTCCGCTTTTCTGCGTACTTGCAACACATAATCGCTTTTATTGAGCAAATATTTGTCTATCCCAATAAACTTAAGCAAATCTTGAACAGTGCCAAACTCTGGTTTTGAAGGGTTTATAAGTGACTTTACAAAGCCGGGCTTGTAAGCTTCAGGATTACCCATAAAGCCTGCAAATCCAAGATCATACTTTTTTGGCTGCAAGTTAACATGGTTAATGATCCTTGAATTGTAGCCTGCTATGAATACTTTTGCCTTTTGATCGAGCTCTTTTGGAAAATCAAAACCTGAAGGTGTAATGATAGAGTAATAAAAATCACTGTTACCAGATGTGTTGGTATACACCGTGTCATGAGAGCGATGCTCATGAATCAAACAGACATGAAAGAATGAATTTCTGGTTTCTGGGATTTGATCCTTGTGGCGGTTGATCTCAAAAATGACATCCGGCTGATAGTTTTCAATCATGCTGTCAAGCATTTTACCGTCTGGAAGCGGCCACGAGGTCAACACATCAACCCCATTGGCGTTCATGCCTTGTTTTAAACCCACCACCCAATTGACATGGTCTGGAGTTGAATGAGAAAAAATGGCCATTCTCTTTATCTTACGCATGGGTGCTTCACCTTCTAATCTTGGGCTCGATCAAAAATTCGCTTCAATCTTACCACATGAGCCAGTCTCACACCTCGGCAAAGGTTTAATTGGTGTCCCTATTCAGGTGCCAAGCTCGAATTAAATAGGCTGCGGCCTGCTCGATCTCGGATTGGGTGGTGTGCCAGCCAAGGCTAAACCGAACCGTTCCTGCAGCCACTTCAGGCGATAAACCAATGGCTTTTTGAGTCACCGTCTGATTGAATTGACCACTGTGACAGGCAGCACTGGTTGAAGCACAGACCTCGGGACAGGCTGCCAGAAGGCCTACACCGGTCACATAAGGAAAGTTAACGCTCAAGGTATTGGGCAAGCGCTCAACGGTGGCTCCATTCTGTGTCAGGCCGTCACCAATACCCGTCTTGAGGAGGCGCCAAAGTAGGTCTCTTAAAACCGCCATCTTTTCCCAATGCTTGAAGCCTTCCTGCTGAACCAGGTTCATGGCACAGCCAAGCGCCACCTGGTAAGCGACATTCTCGGTTCCTGCACGGTGTCCATTTTCGTGTCCTACGCCTTGAATGAGCGGGTGAAGGTAGGTGTCCCTGCGCATATACAACGCCCCTACCCCTTTGGGCGCATAGACTTTGTGGCCGGCAATGGTCAAAAAGTCGACTCCAAGTGCGTTCACATTGACATTGGTCTTCCCCACACTCTGAGAGGCATCACTGTGGAGCAGTACCCCTTTTGTCTGACAAATGGCAGCGATTTCGTCGATGGGCTGAAGGGTTCCTATTTCATTGTTGGCGTGCATTACTGAGACCAATCGAGTGTCAGGACGAATGGCATCTGCCACCACATTGGGGTCGACCCGTCCCGAGGGTTGACACGGCACAACACTCAAATCCACACCAAGCTGAGCGAGGTATTGTGCAGGTTTAAGCACAGCGGCATGCTCAAATGCTGAAACAACCAGATGCCCTTTACAGAAATGGTCGGGACCAAGAAAGAGACCTTTCAAAACGAAATTGTTGCTCTCGCTTCCTCCAGATGTAAAAACGACCTCGTCAACCGCTGCACCTATCGCAGAAGCCACCTGTTCCTTGGCTTTGATGATGGCAGCTTTGGCTTCGTGCCCTTTGATATGACCGCTAGATGGGTTCCCAAAACGATGCATAAGATAAGGCATGCATGCTTCCCGGACGCAAGTATCCACTGGTGCGGTGGCATTGTTGTCCAAGTAAATCATGTATTCTCCGCTAATTATTCAGCATAGCACACTTCTCAGGCTGCATAAAAAAGGAAAATTGGGTAAAGTGGCTAAGACTTAAGAAAGGAGTCTAAATGATTTCCCTATTAATGATTGGTTCGATGGCCTTCGGCTCAGCAGAGAAAGATCGGATTCACGGTTTCCGCATTGGTGCGTGTGGTGGGTTCTCCACAGAATGCATGGTGGGCAGTTTGAAGCTTGAGTATGCGGGCAAATACATTGGCGCCAATATTAGCATGCCCGTTATTCCGACATGGGCGGCTGCAAGTGTACGCTTCTATCCCCTATCAGTAAGAGTAAAAGACCAGCTAAGCTGGCGCCCCTATGCGTATATAGGAGGCAGTTTCATTGCTTTGGCGGCTGGTTTTGTGGGCGGTGGTGGTGGTGCAGACCTTCACCTGACAGAGTCAAGAAGACTCTGCCTTCAGCCCTCAACAGGAGTCATCACTGACGGCAATGAATACTTTGCCTCCGGTGCACTGGGAGTCATGTACACCTTCTAGCCGTCAACTGAGACCAACCATTCTTGGCCATCGACAACGACCCGTTCGCCACCTTGGAGCATTCGTCGGCGTCTGGTTTCGATTTCGCCGTCAACTTGCACATCACCATCTTGGATAAGCAACTTGGCATGGCCACCGGTTTGAGCAGCGCCAATGCGTTTTAAGAAGTGGTCTAGGCGGATGGGCAATGTCATGGAAACCTCACAGAAACCCATAACCTAAAATAACAATGGCCTCATTTGAGAGGCCATTGGGCAGAAGTCTTCAATCACAGGGCCTTAGGGTGCTCTAAATCCAAAGGGAGCGCTGAGCCCAGTATGCTTCAGCCAGATGCGCCCGTCCACCTGCTCTCCACTGTCGGGGACATCGAGAAAGCGGGCCAAAATCTCTGTGTGACCGCCGCAGTATGCTTTTGCCACATGATCAGACAAAATGGGGAGATCCATCGCCATTGACACAGTGGCATAAAACCCTCCAGTTTCGTCTGCCAACCGTCTCAAATCTTCCACAGCGGTTTCCGAACTCGTGAAAACCAAATCAGATGCTTCTCCGAGTGCAATTACACTGACGGGGATTTCAAACGACTTGGCCTGAACAATGACTTTCTCGACTGTATTGAGGGTGATGGTGTCTTCACCATCGGTGACAACCACCAGTCCCCGACCAGAGTTCTTGGAAGGGCGTTCCTCATGTTCGTCGACCAAAGGTTCCGACTCCGAAGCATGGTCACTCAGATCATGTTCAATTCGAATGGACAAATCATCTAGGGTTTCAAGAAGGGAATCCCAAAGGGGGGTTCCTCCATCCGATATCAATTCATCGGCATTGGACTCAATCTCAAAAGTGTCCATGGTGTAATCCACAAGCATCAGACTGTCATTAAAACCACTGGAACTCCTAGGGCCAAATTCCATTAAGCCGATGCTCCATTCTGGTGCACATTCATGAAGAGAGCTTGCCAGTTCAATCACGGCTTCAACTCGGTGTCTCATGGGATCAGTTGGACAACTGGCACAGCCAATGCTTTCGAGCGAACCAGAACCATCCACAAGAACAAGCAGATTACCCTGTGCGTGTCCAGAAATAAATTCAGTTGATTCTATTTCAATGGTTTTCATTCCAGATGTCAATTCAATCTGGTTAAGGACGGATTTAAGAGGTCCCCCCAGTTGATCCACTGCTCCAAGTTTGATTTTTACTCGGCCATAGTCATCGGAACGCTCGTTGGAAAAGTCTGGCATGGGAATGGCTGAAAGCGCAAATAAACCAGACAGGTTTAACAGCTGACTGATGCTTATACATCCCATCAAGCTCACAGCTACAGCAGGAATTAGGTATTTCTTCATGTTGGTCTCCGATTGACAAGGGTGGTGAATACCGCTAATTTAAGCAGTACAGGAGGGTGTGATGCGTTACACGACGCAACCAAGTTTTGAGCTAGGGCCAGAAATCACACAAGAGCAGCTCGATTTCTTTGACCAACATGGCTTCATTCATTTTCGCAACGTGGCTTCAGACGAAGAAGTGGATGCCATTATTCAAGCCATGGATGAAATGGAGCATCAATTCATCTCAGAAGACCGTGAGTTTGTCATGGGTGTTCCCATTCAATGGGGAGTTGACCACGAGAACAAAAAATACATCAATCGTTTTGCTTATGCCTCTATTTATTCCAAGATTATCCGTGCTTTTGTACTGGATTCTCGATTTGAGCCCATTCGTCGATTTATTGGGGAAAACTCACGGCTTGCAGAGCGCGAAAAAGACGGTGTTGTGATCAATAATTTCATCAATATCGAGGGCTCCAACTATAAAAAACTCGGTTGGCACACTGACTCCCCAAGAGACATCTTTTACAACCGCAGAAAGCCAAAACCCATGCTCAATGTGGGTCTGTATCTCGACGATTGTCCCCTTGAAAAAGGGGGCGTGCGAATAATTCCTGGCACACACAAGCAGAGCGTTTTCAAAATGCTGTTTCGAAAATTTCCGATGTTCTTTAATCACAAACCCGATGCCCGTGAGGTTCCGCTCGTGGTCAAAAGAGGTGATCTGACCATTCACGACGGCAGAGCGTGGCATCGAACCGAACGGGCGCAACTGACAGGAAAGGCCAGTCAGCGACGAACCATGTACATGGCTTACATCGACGAGCCCTATCAACCACGAAGTGAAAACAGCCCCGTGCCGCTCTTTAAGCGCCTCCAAAAATTTGTGGGCTAGCCCACAAACCACGGTGCCAAAGCTTCTGGATCCGTGCTGGAAGCACCCCCTGTATCACTTGGTTCCATTCGGCCTGACTTTGGGGCATGTGCCCATCCATTCGTGCCTCAAAGTCACCGCGCTGAGCCGACAAAATCAATTCTTGCACAAGCGCCAAGCCCCGATGACCAGACTGAAGTGCATTGATCAGTGCGGCATCAAAATGGGACAATGTGACCGGTTCGTGGAACGCATTCACCACGGTCTGATTTCCCCGAACGGTACCCTGATTGGGTAAATTTTGAGTACGAGGCCGCACTGAAAGTGAAATTGCACCTGCTACAAACAAAGAGAAAAGCCATTGCCGAGTTTGATCAGGGTGTCCACTCAACAAAGGTTCAATGGCCATCTCAGGCATGGTGAGCATTTCTGCGGTCAGTTCTGAGGCCAGTGCACCTCTAAAACCTAGCTGCTCCCCAGTTTCGGTGACCAGTAGAACACCTTCATCGGTCTCGTGCCGTGTAAATTGTGGCCTTAAAAACATGTGATCCATCTCTGCCAAGGACAACTTCAAAACCTGGCTATTTCGCACCCACAAGCCCCGGCGAAAACTCCGACCCATGTGAATGTCCAAGATGGAGGCAGCATCAATTAGATTTGAAGTTTTCTTCACTTTTGCAGCCAACCAAGTTGGAACCCCAAGCGGCAGATTGGCTTTTAAATCGGAGTCCTGCAAGTACTGAAAATCATTTTGGATGGCCATGGCATTGATTTCTTTGATCGAAAAGGATTTGTAGCCTGCGACCCAAAAGTCATGCCAGACATATCCCCAGTGCTGCGCTTTGACCGCATTTAATGTGTTCAAATAAGCACGGCCCAAAACGGAGTCTTCACCATGCAATTCTACTGTTTTTTCAAGTGCTGCAATCCCCGCTCGTACATTCTGCTCTTCAGAATGAGATGCATCATGTGCTGACAACATCACAGCGCGGGCCATTGATCGCAGTGAAGCCCCTGGCTGACAGATATGAGACAGAAAAAAGACCCCATGATCCTTTAAAGCCTGACTGGCACTTTTCCAAACGGCGGATCGTATCTCATCCGGAACCCACGAGAACAGTCCATGTGCAATGATGTAGTCGACTCGAGGGGGTTGCCAATCGGCGACAGAGACGCACAACCACTCTACATTGTTCAGTTCGAGTGTTTTGGACTTTTCCTGTGCCTCGGCAATCGCTTGAGAGTCGATGTCCAATCCAATGAATCGGGTTGATGGGAGCTGCTGCGCCATTGGAATCAATTGTCCTCCTGATCCACAGCCCAGTTCAAGAACGACTGAGTTCTCCACTGGGGTTGGTCTTCCCCCATAAAGAGCCGCAATGGCTTGGAGACGGTCAGGGTGTGCCCTAGGGTATGAGTTGGCTGGATAAGGGACAGACATGGAGTACTCCAAAAATGCAAAAACTCCTCGCAGTTGCGAGGAGTTTGTATAACATCTTGATGTGCAGGAGACCTATTGAGGTGCGCCGCTGCCTTCACCAAGAATGGTCAGGTCCAAGTTTGGAAAATCTTCGTACCAGTATGCATAGCCACGGGTGAAGCCAACCACTGGATCTGAAGAAGAAAGGTCAACTGGGATCAAGCATTCAGCAGCAGGGTCATCTTCACATGGCTGAGTGGGCTGCTCGAGGGTTGTGGCATCATGCTGGAACATGGTTCCGGCCGTCCAGTCGTAAGCGATGAAGTCGTATCCACCAGAACCATCGGGATGATTAATGGCAATGTGCTGGGTGAACAACGGGAAGGTTGGGTCATCAGCCAACAGATCGGCATAGAGATCTTCAAAGATGGGGCTGAGCTCTGCGAATGCCACACCAAAGTGCATGCCATTAAATGGAGCAGTGAAGTCAGGCATAACTGCAGGGTCGATGTTGTCACAACCGGTTTCGGTGCTGTAACCAATGATG
>JAYYJC010000495.1:0-3227 GCA_036146655.1 Myxococcota bacterium
ATTTACAGGGAAGATAAGGCAGATTTTGAGTCATGATTCCAAGTGGATCATGATTGTGTTGAAGACCCTGTTCTAAGTTTTTCAATTCTTCATCCGGAATACTGGAGATCAACTGTAAAAAAAATTGAACCTGTTCAGTAAGCCACATTTCAAATGTTCCGACACAGCCAATAGAAATGCCATTTTCAAATATATGAACTTCTGAATCACCTGATTTAGATGAGACAAATCCCACATAGATATTTTCCTGAGGAGAGCAAACAGCGAATAAACACGCATTTTTAATTTTAAAATGCTTGGACAACCTAATCGCTTCTTCAGATGGTAAAAATCCAAGACAACAATCGCCGTCAATGGCAATTGTTGGATAACCAAAGGCCAATACAAATTGACGATAATGATTGGGCAACAAATGGATAAATGCACCATATGATGATGTCCAATTGTCTTCGATAAGTGCGACACATTTTTCGATTAAATGTGCCTCGGAGCGCCCGAGGATGGCCCGTAGGCGATACCACTGGGAAAAAATATGCATTCATGACCTGTGAGTCTGATTTAGATCAATTATATACAGTCACAAAAAAAATTGCGATAATTCTATGCAATTCGTCTAAATTCTTATGAAAATGCGTCTGCAACAGTTCCTGTGCGTTACAGCAATGAATAGATTTAGTTTGGCAAGTACCATCCATGATTTTCCTATTCGCACTCCCAAATCTGATGGCAGCGGAGCCAAACATTCAACTTCCTCAAGTGATTCAAACCACTCCGATTGATTATCCGCAAGTTGCGATTGACCAAAAACTTGAGGGCAATGTCTTGGCGAACTTAAGCATTGATATTCAAGGACGGGTTCAAAACTGTGAGATCATAGAAAGCTCAAATCAACTTTTCGACGCTTCTACCTGCCGAACACTCGACGGCTATCGTTTTTCTCCTGCCAAATCTTTAGATGGTGAAACCATTCCCATTCAAATACAATATCGACTTCAATTTCAACTGAATAAAGTTGCTCCGGTCTCAATCGCAGGTATTTTAAAAGCAGCCAGCCTAAAGTCACCCATATCTAATCAAAATATTCGTGCGATTGGTCCAAATGGTCTAATTGCGGAAACAGTAACAGACGAAACTGGCAAGTTTCAATTTCGTGGATTATCCAACGGTAAATGGACAATTGCTGTCCCAAACCCCAAATATCAAAATCCAAGCCTTGATGTTGAAGTCAACAACACCACCATACAGGACCTGGAGTGGTATTTGGTTATCGACAAAGCCAAAGCCGCTCAGTCTGATCTCGAAATCACCGTTGTTGCCCGTAAAGACACTTCAAATATTACTGAACGCGCCTTAAGCAGCGATGAGATTTACTATCTTCCAGGCTCTGCTGGTGATGTCGTTAAAGCCGTCCAAAACCTTCCAGGAATTGCACGGGCACCGCTTGGTGTGGGACAACTGATCATCCGAGGAACGGCACCTGAAGATTCCGCTTACTATATCGATGGCGTACTCATTCCAGATGTTTTTCATTTTGGTGGGTTGACGACGGTCATCAACTCAGACTCCATCGAAGAAGTGGCCTACTTACCTGGAAATTATTCGGTCAAATATGGCCGCCAACTTGGTGGACTGGTGGATCTCCGAACGGCTTCTGAAATACCAGAGCGAGATCGCAGCTACATATCTGTTGATGTTTACCAGTCGACGGCATTTACAGAACAGCGGATCAATGACGAATGGGCGTTGTCCTTTTCTGGACGGAGATCCTATGCAGATGTAATTTTAAGTCCCTTACTCAGTTCGAGTGATCTGACGGTGAGGGCTCCCAGATACTACGATGCACAAGCGAGAGTTCTATACCGTCCTTCGCAAACAGAGGTGGTCGATATTTTGTACTTCATGTCCGATGATGAGTTTCGATTTCTCGGCCAAGATGCAGAAGGAAAGTCTGAGACAATCATTTCATTTGGCCGAAATTTTCACAAAGTTCGTGGAAAATGGCTCCGCAGAAATGGGACATTCAATCGAGAAACCATTGTCAATGTCGGTCCAGCTCGACAAGACTTCACATTTCAAATCGATGGTGTCGGATATGAACAAACATGGGGAATTAATCTTCGAGAAGAAGCGTATCAAGTGCTCTCAGAAGATCGAAACTTGGCATACCGTTTTGGGATGGATCTAGATTTTGGTCTTGACTCATTTAAGTATGACTTCCCCGATTTTCCTGGGGAAGCAGAAGGTGCAGAGAGTGTGTACTTGGCACCTGCCTTTTATCTTGAACAAAGTGTACAGTTTTCAAGGGGCACTCTTATTCCAGGAATTAGGATTGGTTCGTACGCCGTCAATGGACAAATATGTGTGCCAGCCTTTGACCCTAGGCTGTCTGGACGAATAGATCTCAACGACTCTTCCACCATGAAATTTGGCGCCGGAACTTTCTCGCAATACCCAACGCCAAGACAGCTTATCCCAGAGTCCGATGGAAATGCCAACCTTGTGCGAGCACGGTCCTTTCAATATTCCCTAGGGGTAGAACAACAAATCACTGGCCGATTTCGATCAGAGTTGACCGGTTTTTACAATGAACTGGATGATCTTGTTGTCGGAAGAGAAGATCGGTTTCGCTTTTTTACAGGTCCACCACCAATTGGTCCATTTGATACACAGCCCTATGCCAATGCCGGAAGTGGTGAGGTATACGGTTTGGAGCAATTGCTGCGATACGATGGGACCAATACATTGGCTCTCGTGGCCGTTACTCTGTCGCGATCATTGCGGACCGGTAGAAATGGGGAAGCGCAGCTTTTTACCTTTGACCAGCCCGTGGTACTCAATGCACTTGCCACAAGACAGCTGCCTAAAAATTGGCGTCTGGGTGCCAGATACCGCTATGGCTCAGGCAACCCATATACACCAGTCACCAATCGCATATATGACTTGACAAGCAGAGAGTTTGTTCCTGTCTATGGTGAACGAGACTCTGCACGGCTACCCCCATTCAAGAGTCTTGATGTCCGAATTGACAAAGATTATGTTTATGACAAGTGGACGCTCACCGCCTATTTGGACATTCAAAATGCCACTTACTCTCGAAATGTTGAGGTTCAGGCATGGAGCTATGACTTTGGTCAAGCAGAACCGATTGAGTCAAATCCCCCTCTTCCGGCATTCGGATTTAAAGGAGAATGGTGATGTACATCTCATTGTTATTGGCCTGTGGTGGT
>JAYYJC010000496.1:0-8832 GCA_036146655.1 Myxococcota bacterium
ATCGATCGTGGTGTTGCAGTTGTTGTCAATGCCATCACAGACTTCCCCAGCTCCTGGAAAAATGGAACTGTCATTGTCGTTGCAGTCCGTGGCTGAGGCGAAATATCCACTCGGTTGGTTGCAGGCCACCGTCGAGATGCTCGACCCCGCAAAGTTGTCTCCATCTGAGTCAAAGTACCATGTCTGCATGTTCACAGCGGTGTTTTCGTCTGTGGCGCTGTCGCAGTTGTTGTCAATGCCATCACAGTATTCTACGGCACCAGGATGGGTATTGGAATTGTTGTCATTACAATCTGAACTGTTGGTCACATAGCCATTTGGTTGAGTGCACTGCTGAATAGATTGGTTGCCGCCAAATCCGTCACTGTCGCTGTCGAAGTAAAATGTGGTGGTCGAGTTGAGAGACAGACTGGGATCATTGTCATCGATGCTGCTGTCACAGTCATTGTCAATGCCATCACAGATTTCAGTTGAAGCAGGATTGACATTGAAGTTCCCATCGTTGCAATCGGAGCTGTTGGTCACATACCCGTTGGGAAGGGCACACGCATCGAGTGATTGATTGCTGTTGCCAAAGTTGTCTCCATCACTGTCAAGGTAGTATGTGGTGGTGACACCTTCGTCGATGTTGTTGTTGCAGTTGTTGTCAATGCCATCACAGACTTCCCCAGCCCCTGGAAATACACCTGGGTTGTTGTCGTTACAGTCTGTACTTTGGAGGTAAAACCCCGCCGGCTGTGTGCAGGCCGAAACAGAATTTGAACTGCCGGCAAAGTTATCGCCGTCTACATCTTGATACCAGACTTGTGCATCCACTGCCGTGCTTTCATCAATGACATTGTCGCAGTTGTTGTCAATGCCGTCACAGTATTCTATTGCACCTGGAAAGGCAGTAATGAAAGAGTCGTTGCAATCATCGTTGTTGTCTACATATCCTGGTGGCTGAAGACATTGCTGCTGAAAAGCACTTCCGCCATAACCGTCGCTGTCATTGTCGTAGTACCACAGTGTTTGAGGATTGATGTTTCCATCAGTATCGTTGCAATCGGTGTTGTCTGTCAGGTAGCCATTTGGCTGACTGCAGGATTGAATACTGTTGTTTGGATCACCAAATCCATCTTGATCCGTGTCCGCAAAAAATGTCGTGAGAACGCCATTGTCAACAATGAGGTCACAATCGTTGTCAATGCCATCACATTGTTCAGCAAGTCCAGGGTTTGAGAGGGGTTCATTGTCGTTGCAGTCTGAATTATCAAGCACAAATCCCGAAGGTTGATAGCATTGAACAATGGAAACGGATGAGTCACCATAATTGTCTACATCAAGATCCTGATACCAAGTCTGAACATCTGCAGAGTTTGTGTCATCGATGATGGAGTCACAGTTGTTGTCTATGCCATCGCACAGTTCAAGGGCGGTCGGAAAAACGGTCTCTTCTGCATCATCGCAATCTCCCTCGTATAAGGTGGTACAACTCGGCTCTATGCTTCCACTGCAGGCCCCATTGAAATAGATTTCACAAAAACAATCTCCGTCATCGTCGTAAGTTACTGTCCCTTCATCGACAATGTTGTCGCAGTCGTTGTCTTGGCCATCAGGAAGTTCTTGTGCTTGGGGATAGGTGAAAGGGTCTGAGTCGTTGCAATCTCCACTTATTTCGTCAAATCCGTCCAAATCGTCATCCACACACGCTGTACCCTCATCAACCAAGCCATTGCAATTGTTGTCTAGGTTGTCGCAGGTTTCCACAGCTTCCGGATTGTCAGAAGGGCGGGTGTCGTCACAGTCTCCACCTAAGAGTTCAAGGCATGCCGCTTCAATACTCCCAATACATGGCTCAATTTCACAAAAGCAATCGCCATCATCATCATAGGATGTGGTTTCTTCATCTAAAATTCCATCGCAATCATCATCAATACCATTCGCAAACTCTTCGGCCTCGGGGTAGATGGCTGAGTTTGTATCGTCACAGTCGCCGTCTGTTTCTGTGAATCCATCTCCATCGTTGTCAATCTCACTCAATGGCAAAACCGTGTATTCTGTGATTTCGGATGCACTGATGTCGCCTGTATCTAAGACAGTAAAAATAAGCGTGTGATCTCCCACGGATGCCAAAACTTCACATAAAAATACCCCCGATTCGTCTGCATAATCTTGACACAGTTCGCCGTCGATGTTCGACTCAATGGTGACAAGCAGTGAGTCTAGAGAGTCTTGATTGTCGGAAACGATCGCTTCAAAAAAAGCGGTTTCATCTTCAAAGCCATTTTCCTCAGGTTGGGGATGTCGAATCGTAATGGTCGGTGCATCCTCTACATCCGTGATGGTGATCTCGACGAAATCAGAGCCAGCTGACGCACGGTCATCGAGGGCTTCGAGTGTAATGATGTGGGTACCAACACTTAAACTTGATGTGATGAAGTTCGCATTGCCTGTCGAATCAGATGGATCCGTGCTCAATACGCCATCTAAATTGGATGTCCAAGTGAGCTCAAGCTCTTCTGCAGGTTGCTGTGCATCGTTGACCGTCGCATAGAATTCGACAACAGTGTATTCGGCATATTCGCTGTTGTTGGCGGGAGAAGAGATGGTAACTGCGGGTTGAGTATTGACCACTTGAATGGCTTTGTCTCCGCAGCTTGTGAGAACCGCTGTGAAAAAAATACACTGTGAGCAACGCATGTAAAATCCCTTGTAACAATGCGTTTATTGTAGACACCTTACCGTGTCTTGTCACTGATTAGTGTTTGATAAATGGCTGAATTCTTCGAAATAATTCGAATTTACGGTCATTCGCTTTCGGTATCGGAGTCCTGTGCAGTGTCGGTATCATCAGCGGTACCTGTGTCATTAGCAGTATTTGTGTCCTGAGCGGTGTCTGTGTCCTGAGCGGTGTCTGTGTCCTGAGCTGTGTCTGTGTCCTGAGCTGTGTCTGTGTCCTGAGCGGTGTCTGTGTCCTGAGCGGTGTCCGGGTCTTGTGCGGTGTCGTCTGTGGTGCTGAGTTGGGGTTTGCCGCCCTCAAATAGAGACCCACCACCTGCTTTAAAGCCTTCCATTTCCAATGGCACTTTGCATGCCAGCCACACCCAAAACATAAACTCTCCTTTTTACTCCGTTACCTAACAGACCTGATCGTCAGTGACAGAATTCTTTTTGGGGGAAGCTCCATTGATGACATTTATCCAATCATCGGGAAACAGCGCCGGATAGTACATTAATGTCATCCAACTGAACAATCCGACATTCATGGTCAAGAATATACCGATATGAAGACAAACACCTGTGAGGATAAAGACCTTGCGAAATTGCAGTCGAAGCAAGAGATTGCTTATTGGTCCACCGGGTTTGTTTTCTGGAAGGTTTTCTGCCCGCAGAACAATCAGCAACAACCAAGGGAAAATGTTTTCAAATATCCAGCTGAAATAGGAAGCCAACTGAAGCAGTGGAGATACCCATGCCAAAATGCTGGGCTCAAATCTGGCATATGCGGGCATGTTAAAGATGTACCACAGGGCCTGTCCATCTCCAAAGGGAACCCAATGCATGCTGAGCTTTTGGAAACCCGCAGACATGTAGAGTATACAGAGTTGAACAATCATCAGGTATCTGGGCCAAGAAGATACTTGAGCGACAGCGTGCCATGATTTTGTCTTCAGTTTGACGTTCAGCGACAGCGTTTGACTGGCGTCTGCAAACATGAGCAGCCAGAGCATATTGGTGAGCAGGCTGTCGCCACCATTGGGAGTATAGGGGTTGAGCGCTGTGATGGCGATCACAGATTGAAGCGCCACGAATGCAAATAACCGATGCCATACTCCGAGCATAATGGCCAACCCACTGAGTATTCCGGCTCCGAATAGGCCATAAACTGTGTTGGCATGTGCGCCCCCCAACCAGCGAATGAGGTAGGGTGGTTTGGTCAGCGGAAAGATTCCGCCATCTTTTATATTCATCCAAATAGAAGGGACAACCCCCTCTACAAGCGGTTGAAGAAAGAGCAGGATAACCAGTGCACCTGCACAGATTCGAATCAAGGCCTGCGCAGTGGCATCTTCTTTTCCTGAAAAAAATCGGACTGCACGGTTCCAGAGTGTCATCGATAATCCTTCAAAACAAAATTGGTTTGTTCATCGAGTTCCCATTCCACTTCTTTTCCTTTTCGAACTTGACTTGGACTAGGGGTTTGACGCTGAGACCATCTCAATCTAAACATCCGTGCGTCTGGAAACTCGTCCGCAGCTCGTTGTGCGAGGTAAATTCCCAATCTGTTTCCTTGATGGCGATACCGATCAAGTCCAAATCGAGAAATAGCTGAGCGAAATCTACCGCTTTCAATCAAATGCCCATACCACTGATGCGAACTAAAGGGACGGTACAATACCTGCCACTCTCCTTCATCAAAGATGTCAAGTTCCATCCTTGGTGGAAACCGATCGGGCGCAGAAAATAAAACCCATTGTTGGTCTGTGCCGCAATAACGGTAATAGGGTCGAAATGGAGCGACCATATTCAGATAGATTTGGCCGTACCGATTGGCAAAACTGTAGCCCACTCGTCGGAGTTTCAGCGGAGAAATTTTCCATCCAATGGTATCGAGTTTTTTCGACCACCCTTTTAATTCCGCCATGACAGAGGGGTGGTCCCAATCCGCTGCCCTGCGATAATGGTTTGTGTTCGGGAGGGCTCGAATACCAATGGCATAGAGGTGTAAAATGATCAAGATGAGCCGAATGTGCGGCCATATGGTTTGGAAGAATGGGGTCATTTCTGACTTTGAGTGAGGTGGAATAATCCAAGTGAGTTCTATCAATTCACGATGGTTGGCGACAGGATTATCCCATTTTCCTCTGTTTAGCCAGAGGTTCCGTTGCTCGAATAGGTAAAGTTACATGCGTTCGTGAGAGTCCAAAGCATGATAAACTTCTCTTTTGAATCCCCATTTGATATGGACTGTATTCTATGCCGCTGCCAACCTCTGACTTTCAGTTGCACTTAAAAACGCACGGTAGCGAATTATGGACCGAAGAAGCGGATGCGATTCTCACCATTCTCGGTTGGATAGGATTTGAGATGGGTTGGGAGCCAGACACTGTAAAAAACTTCCCTGAATTATTGACTTGGGATTTTTGGCATCATCAATTGAAATGGTTTGACTCCTTCGTAGAACTGTTGAGTGATTTTCGTCCCCATGAACGGTTGTTGGTACCGATTGTTTATCCACCTGTATCTTCCGAGATGATGGTGAATCATCTCAATACATACCGGAAAATCAAAGATTCGAGGCGCTTTTGGAACGCTTTTGATGTCCCTGTACCATTGTCACCGGCTTTGTCGACAAAATGGAAGCGAACCTCTGCAGTTCTGAAAGCGGCCAATTGGCGTGATTATGCTCGGCTACTCGTGGCAATGAAATGGAAAACGATTTCGCCATGCACATTTGAATATCCTTTTCATCTAAGCCGGCGTCAATCATCCTCATGCACCATCACACTCGATCAGTCTGTCCAGATATTGTCCACTCCCATTACCGATTGGATCTGGGATTTAATCATGAATGGCTCACCGCACGCAATCTCAGATGAATTGCCCAAAGTCAATGTAGATTGGTGGAGCGCTTGCGAATTTTGCAATCGCTTGTCTGAGTTTTTAGGATTGGAGCCCGTTTATGAGTACAGACATTACAATTGGCTTGATGTGCTTTCGAAAGAACTTCCAAGCATTCCACACTTTGCTTGGAAAAAAACAAATGGTATCCGATTGCCCACACAAGCCGAATGGTTTTATCTGTGTGGCCGAGGTAAGCATCACCAAATGGGCTCACCACAAAGAGAAAGCAATGCGACATTGACCCACAATAACTGTGAACCCACCATCAGGAACAGTTCTATTCAAGAATGGTGTTGGGACACCTATTCTCCCCATTATTGGCCTTCAAAAGCCGTCCATCTTAATCCGAGTGGACCAAATTATTTTCAAGTTCGCAAGGTTTTGGTTGGTCCGTCTTCAGGCAAGCAAAATTCGGTTCAACCCATTCCGTTCGAAGACATGACCACCACTTCAAAAAATATTGGTTTTCGAGTTGTACGGAGTTGGGGTTGAACGCTATTTTGTTCCTTTGGTGAGTTTATAATGCAGGTACATGCAAGATACAACGGGAGGTCCACCATCTTCAGCTTCAAAAAGGGCCTTACGAGCATCTTCCTCATTTTCCAGCACCAGCATGCAGGGCAGAACGATGGCTCGAGCAAAGGCTTCGGCGGTTTTTGAAATCACCCACTCGCTGGCGTCTTTCCCCCCCACATCTTCGACTTGTATGCTCACCACTTGGTCATCAAAGATGAGTTCTGGTTCGTCTTCAGTAAAATCCACACCTTTGATTTCTGCTGCATAAAGTTTGGCTATCCTAGAACTCACCCCATTTGAAAAATCTGCATCTGGTAGATTTCTTGCATTGGGTCCAATCTGTTGGGACAGGTTCCTAAGCAGTGTTTGGATTTGACTTCGCTTGTCGGTCACATCTCTGTAAATACAGTGTTTTTGTTCGTTGGGTGATGTTTCTCCGTACTCGTATGTAGGGGGAACTTCGTCTTCTTCGTATTGCTCGATGACTCCAGCCTTGGCGAGCGTGATTTGAATGAGTTCTTCTCTCAACTCTATGCTTTCTAAATCATTCAGCAACCCTTCATACAACGCATCGGGCTGTGCTGTGATGCCGAGGTTAATGGCTTGCCGATAGCTTAGTCCGAGAGGCCCCTTCCCACAGACTAGATCATCTTCCGTATTGTAAAATGTGGCATAATCGGATGTTTCACTCGACGCACCCAACCAAGACAAGACATGGGCAGTACCCGAATCGAGCTCACCCTCATCAAAACTGTTTTTTATACTCTTTTGCCACCGTTCCAGTTTCACAAAGCGAGGCCCACTTCCACTAAGCATCCAATTGTACTTTTTTGATCGGATTAAGACTCCAGCCCGTTCAAGCATTTCTTCGCGAAGCAGATTGTCTTCTTCAAGGGCGGCTCTGATTTCATTGGACCGTGTAATGTTGTAAACGAGGTCTAACAACGAAGGTTCTTTGTTTTTTCCCATTTTTTGTAGGGCTTCTTTGTCATTTTCGCAATCTTTGTATTCCTGAGTTCTTTTGTCAAGCAATGATGTGCTTTTACGGCTGTTATAGCAGGACACCCCGCCAATGATGTAGCCACTCAATAATGTGAGGCCCAAAAAGATGTTTCGAGGTTGAAAAATAGCGCCCGTTTGAACAAAGACAAAGGCCCGTTGGATTAATTGCATTGGGCCCAATACGAGTAAACGGGTCCAAATTTGGCGTTTACCTTCGGTCAGCACGGACTCTTTGTTTAGACGGCCTCGGCCTGTCCCTGCCTTTCGTTTATTAAAGTTTTCTATTCTGGCTTTTTGGACCTCAGGCGGAAACTCCTGAAGGGTAAAAATAAATTTGGGTCCTTGTGGTGACACGAGCGAAAATGCGTCGCCTATTCCCAATGCGGTGGTGGTGTAGATTTGCTCAAACCGTCTTCCATTGGCTCGCCAAAGAAAGACAGCAGCAGAGCTTGATGTGGGGGAAATGGTCACATCTCTTTCAGTGAGGCGGTTGAGTCGCACATGCTCCGTTTCAACTCCAAACTCAGCAGCGAGATGAATGTGGCAGGTCACTCTATCTGAACCAATTTTTATTTCGGACTGCTCGAAAATTGGAAAGGCCTGTCCACCGTAGTCTTTCGACAATTGGATGTGAATACCTGTTGTAAACAGCAAAGATCACTCCCTATAAAAAAGCCATTTCAGTTTATACACCAATCTTTATGCGACCAGCGTCCTAGTGGACTTTATCATGCTGGGGGTTATGTTGGCTTGTTAAATACGGATTCCAATTATACACTAATTATGTTCAGACTTGAAATATGTGGGGCACGATGCGAACAATTCATGGGTTATTTTGTTTGGGCCTCGTAGGCTGCAATCCCTACAAGCCTGAAATTGAACTGAATGAAGGGAACTTGCCGCCATCTGTGGATGAGCAGCCCAAAGACAGTACGGCCAAAGACTCAACGGCTACTGGCACCGTTGACTCTGCACTCAATCAACCAGCACAAGAACCGGCTCAGCCTGCTCAGGAACCGTCGCAACCTGCGCAGGAACCTGACTCTTCTCCCGAGCCCAACAACGATGCCGATGGAGATGGGATTTCTGATGTTCATGAAGGGCGAGACAATCCAAACGGACCTCCAGATACGGATGGCGATGGAATCTTCGATTATTTAGATTTTGACAGCGACAATGACGGGATTTCAGACACCGACGAAGGCATGCCACAAACCAATCAGGGTCTCCCACCGGACAGTGATGGTGACGGCACACCGGATTACAAAGATCTTGACTCTGACAACGATGGACTGCCTGATAACAGTGAAACGACGAATGACAGTGATGGTGACGGTATCCGTGATTTTCAAGATCCAATGAATGATTGTCCGACTCCAAGTCTCAATCTCATTGCCATTTCAACCAGCTTTAACAATCCCATAGGCATTGACTTTCATGAGTACAGCAACACGGTTGTCATGTCCGTTAATTACTCAAGCGGCAATCCAAACGCTCTAGAAACAGTGGAGTTTGACGGAAGCCATCAACAGTTTTCCAACATCAATAGCCTCAGTAATGAAGTAAAAATTGCAACGGTGCGTTCTGGAAATCCTCAGCCGTTTATGGCAGGTGAACTCTTTGTTGGAAACGGTGTTGATGGTCAAATTGTACGAATTTCTGCAGATGGCACGACCTATACCAATCCTTGGGTGGATCTTCCGGGTT
>JAYYJC010000497.1:0-7395 GCA_036146655.1 Myxococcota bacterium
TGTACTTCAGCGATTTTCAGCAGGTCATGTCTTGGCCATTCCCCTCGGCTTCGATTTAGATGTTCAAAGTGATGGTCCATGGCGTGAGTTGAAAAGTGTTCGAATAGTTGATGACATGTGGAGCATGACACGAAAAAAAGCCGGTGGTTCGGATGGTCTACTTGAGGCGAACTTTTCAAAAGATGATTGGTTGCTAACCAAAGTCATTTGGTTAGAGGGTGGCGAAGAACATGAACTTCAATTTTCTCAGTTCACCAATTTAGGTGAGCTGCAAAGTAGGTATCCGAAACAAGTAGATTTGTATGTCAATGGTGATTTGGTTGAGAAAATAGCCATATCAGAATTCAACATAACAGATGCCCCAGATGCTGATCTCTTCATAGTGAGTGACAATTAGGTGAGAGAATATTTATTTGTTTAGATTTGCGATCATTTGGTATGGTTATACCTTGACATGGATTAGTGGAAAGATTATAAGGGGAGGCGTTGCATTCGCTGGTGTAGCTCAATTGGTAGAGCACCGGTTTTGTAAACCGGCGGTTATGGGTTCAAGTCCCTTCACCAGCTCCATGTTCTTTCACATCTTCTCTGACTTATTCTCGCAACCCTCACTTGAGGGGGTGTGCCCGAGCGGCCAAAGGGAACGGGCTGTAAACCCGTCGGCGTTTGCCTTCAGTGGTTCGAATCCACTCGCCCCCATTCCAAACCTGCGGGAGTAGCTCAGTTGGTAGAGCATCGGCCTTCCAAGCCGAGGGTCGCGAGTTCGAACCTCGTCTCCCGCTCCACCGCCCATGTAGCTCAGGGGTAGAGCGCATCCTTGGTAAGGATGAGGTCACCAGTTCAAATCTGGTCATGGGCTCCACTTTCATCAAAACCCGTGGGACAACCCCACTTACAATTTCAAACCCTAAACTGTGGACATTGTGTCCCAAAAGGCAAAGTAAAATGGCTAAAGAAGAATTTGACCGCTCCAAGCCTCATGTGAACATCGGCACCATTGGTCATGTTGACCACGGTAAAACCACTTTGACAGCAGCTATCAGCATTACCCTTGCAGAAGCTTCTGGACAAGCTGGCATGAACTACGAAGATATCGATAAGGCTCCTGAAGAAAAAGCCCGTGGTATTACCATTAATACCGCTCACATCGAATACGAAACAGACAGCCGTCACTACGCACATGTTGACTGCCCTGGTCACGCTGACTATGTCAAGAACATGATTACTGGTGCCGCTCAAATGGATGGCGCTATTCTCGTTGTAAGTGCCGCTGATGGTGTAATGCCTCAGACCCGTGAGCATGTCCTTCTTGCTCGACAGGTAAATGTTCCTCGCATCGTTGTCTTCATCAACAAGGTAGATCAGTTTGACGAAGATGAGCGCGAAGAAATGGTCGAGTTGGTTCAAATGGAAGTTGCTGAACTTCTTGAAAACAACGGTTTCGATGCTGATGATGAAATCTTCATCAGTGGTTCTGCACTGAAAGCAGTTGAAGGCGACTCTTCTGATGTTGGCCGTGGAGCCATCCTCAAGTTGATGTCTGCAGTTGACAGTCTCATCCAAGAGCCCGTTCGTGACACCGATAAGAACTTCTTGATGCCAGTCGAAGATGTATTCACCATTACTGGCCGTGGTACTGTTGCCACTGGTCGTATTGAGCGTGGTATTATTTACGAGAAAGACGAAGTTGAAATCGTTGGTCTTCGTGAAACCCAAACCACCGTTATTACCGGTATCGAAATGTTCCGTAAGTTCCTCAAAGAAGGCCGTGCTGGCGACAACGCTGGTCTCCTCCTTCGTGGTCTGAAGCGTGAAGATGTAGAGCGTGGTCAGGTTATTGTCAAGCCCGGTACCGTTAAGGCATACACAAAGTTCCAATGCAAAGTTGTTGTGTTGAGTGCTGAAGAAGGTGGTCGTTCTAAGGAATTCAAGAGCGGTTACCGTCCACAGTTCTACTTCCGTACAACCGATGTTACCGGCGCCATTACTCTTCTTCCAAACTCTGATGGCACTCCTCGTCCAATGGTTCTCCCAGGCGATATGGATGTTGATATGGAAGTTGAACTCATCAAGCCGATTGCTATCGAAGAAGAACTTCGTTTCGCTATCCGTGAAGGTGGCCGTACCGTAGGTGCTGGTACCATCACAAAGCTTGTCGACTAACACCTCGATAAACCAAATGATTTGAATACCGCGGGGTTACTCCCGCGGTATTCGTGCCCTTGGGAATATTTTAAAATGAACAATCAACGCTACATCAATATCACTCTGCTTTCTTTGGCGGCTGTTTTGGCCGTATCCATAAGAGGCCTGTCAGTGCCGTTGTTAACTCGACTTGATGTCGGCGATCCAAGGGTTTTTGGTCTACAAGCAACTGTCTGGGGAGCTGTCTTTATTGGCTTGGTTACATTTGTGATTTTAAGCCGTCACCCCAAGGTTGTTTCCTTTAGTGATGCAAGCATCACAGCACTGCGTGAAGTGGTCTGGCCCGACCGTGAAGAAACCATTCGATTTACAAACATTGTTATTGTGATAACCCTATTCATTGCGATGGCACTTGGGCTTTACGATTATCTTTGGGCTGAAATCACGCAACTCTTTTTGTTTACCGAAAGCTAGTAATACTTATCGGTTATTTTAAAACTTTACTTTATACTCAGACAGGAACTCTTAAGATGTCAAATACAAACTTACAATGGTATGTTGTAGGGGCTAAGCCCGGCTCTGAAAAGAGAGCGCGACGTGCATTGATTGAAGCCATTTTTCGCGAGGGTGTTGAAGAGTTCTTCGAGCTAGTTGACGAAGATGTAGAAGTCAAAGTCAACGGAAAGAAAGAAATCCAGTCACAAGCACTCCCCATGGTTTTGGTCCCAGTTGAAGAGTTTAAAGAATTTCAAAATAAAAAGACTCGAAAACGCACCAAATTTCCTGGATACATCTTTGTTCACTGTGAGTTAAATACTCAAGTGGCATACGTCATTAGAAGCGCAACTGATGTCAAAAATATCATGCCAAAACCGCTTGAAAAGGAAGAAGTGGACCGCCTTCTGGGTCGAAAAATCAATCAGCCTGCCGCAGTTGTGGTTCAAAAGTTCCAAGTTGGAGACAGTGTTCGGATTTGCGAAGGTGCATTTCGCTCTAAGGAAGGCCGTGTTGAACAAGTTGATGTGTCTCGCCAGAAGTATCGTGTTGGGGTCAGCATGTTTGGGCGATTAACAACAATTGAACTGGATTTTACAAGCGTAGAACCCACCGAAGACAACGCATAAACACTCATTAATTATTTGCAACAGTATAGGACATCCGTAAATACGGTAAAGGAATATCACGATGGCTAAAAAAGTAACGAAAATCATCAAGCTTCAAATTGCTGCTGGAAGGGCAACACCTGCACCACCAATTGGACCTGCCTTGGGTGCCGCTGGTGTGAACATCCCACTGTTTGTAAAGGATTTCAACGCTCGCACCGCACAAGATGCCGGTGAAGGTCTTATCATCCCGACTGTTATTATGGTTTATTTTGATTGTTTTTTTAAGTTTGATCTGAAGACTCCACCCGTCGCAGTCCTCTTAAAGAAGGCAGCACGCATTAAGAGTGGTTCAGGTGAGCCAAATAAAACCAAAGTTGCCAATCTTACTTCAGACCAAGTACGAGCGATAGCGGAGCAAAAGCTCGTTGACCTTAACACCAACAATGTTGAGGCTGCCATACGCACTGTTGCAGGTACTGCACGGTCAATGGGAATTACCGTTTCCTAAAATCTTCTAAACGACTGCGTGCGAGGGAGGGTGAAAGTCATCCGCTTACCTCTGCCAGTCAAATTACTCTCAGTGAGAGTTAGGTGTAATCATGCCAAAATCTAGCAAACGCTATCGAGCGCTCCAAGCTCAGGTGGATGCAGCACGGCGCTATTCAACTGACGAGGCATTTGAGTTGCTTAAGACGCTTGCGTCTTCCGACAACAAAGCCAAGTTTGTAGAAAGTGTAGATGTTGCCATCCGACTTGGGGTTGATCCTCGAAAGTCTGACCAGATGGTGCGTGGTGCCTGCGAGCTCCCACACAGTACAGGACGAGTGGTACGAGTTTTGGTCTTCGCCGAAGGTGAAGCAGCACAACTCGCCAAGGATGCCGGTGCTGATTTTGTAGGAGCTGAAGAGTTTATCGAAAAAATCCAGAAAGAAGGCTGGCTTGAATTCGATAAAGTCGTCGCAACAAGGTCCATGATGCCAAAAATTGGTCGAGTGGCCAGAATCCTAGGCCCAAAAGGCTTGATGCCGAACCCAAAAGTGGGTACGGTTGTCGAAGCTGACAAAATGCAAGAGACCATTGGTTCTTTGAAGCGTGGAAAGATTTCTTTCCGAGCCGAAAAGCTCAGTGGTATCGTTCAAGCTGCGATTGGTAATTCCAGTATGGAAGTTAGCAAGCTCAAAGACAATTTCTGTGCGCTTGTTTCAACCCTTATCCGTATGAAGCCAACAACAGCCAAAGGTGTTTACCTTCGTTCAATCAGTGTGTCTACCTCTATGGGCCCCGGCATTAAAGTTGATGCTCAAGATGCACATCGTACAGCAGAAAGGGGATAGCCATGAATCGAGAACAGAAAAAGCAGCTCGCTGAAGCACTTCGCTCTGACATTGAAGGGGCCGCTCTTGTGGCACTCGTTGATTACAGAGGTGTGACTGTTGAAGAAATCAATACTGTCCGACGAAAGTTCGAATCCCTTGGTGTAAAGTATGTCGTCGCAAAGAACTCCATTGTTAAGAAGATAATTGAAGGAACTGAACGAGAAGAACTCGGTTCTCATCTTAATGGAATGACAGGACTCATCATCTCTGGTGAAGATGCTGTCTCTGCGGCCAAGTCAATCACTGAAGTGACCAAAGAGTTCAAAGACAAGAAATTCATCTTAAAAGGTGGTTTCTTTGACGGAGATGTCATTGATGCCAAAGGTGTTGCGTTTGTTTCAACACTGCCAAGTAAAGAAGAGCTTCTTACAACGCTCCTCAGAACCATTCAAGAAGGTCCACGCCAAGTTCTTGGTGTTATTCAAGGCCCTGCTCGAGACTTGGTTACTATCCTCAAAAATTATGAACATAAACTAGAATCCGGCGAATAGCTACAACCCTTTTAAAGTTGGATTAGACAAATCCAACACTCAAATTATCCATTGGAGAAATAAAAATGTCTGTTACACAAGAACAAGTTGTTGATTACATCAAAAACCTCAAACTTGGTGAGGTTAAGTCCCTTATTGAAATCCTTGAAAATGAGCTCGGCGTTTCTGCTTCTGCTCCTGTTATGGCTGTTGCTGCTGGCGGCGCTGCTGGTGGAGCTGCAGGTGGAGAAGCTGCTGAAGAGCAAACTGAATTTGATGTTGTTCTTAAAGAAGCTGGTCCGAACAAGGTCAAGGTCATCAAAGAAGTTCGAGCCATTACCGGTCTCGGTCTGAAAGACGCCAAAGGTCTTGTTGATGGTGCTCCTGGTACCCTCAAAGAAGCCGTATCAAAAGAGCAAGCTGCTGAAATCAAAGAGAAGCTTGAAGGTCTTGGCGCTAAGGTTGAAGTCAAGTAATCTTTTGTTTGAGGTGCCGATGGTTTCCATCGGCACCTCCTTCATCTTTATGTATTTTATATCTACTCTATAAATTTTATTGTATTCATGGCATCACAATTCGTGTCATGAGCTTTTGTATTTTTCATCTTTGACATCATCTTCGCTAAAATGAGGGGCAAATTTCATGAGCAAGCTATTAGCCAACAACTATCGATATCGTCGCTCCTTCACGGACCATCCTGCAGCAATGGATATCGATGACTTGATTGCGATCCAGCGACGGAGTTTTGAACAGTTTTTACAGCGGGATGTTCCTGCTGAAAAGCGCATCAATGTCGGACTCCAACGCGTTTTTAACGACATTTTTCCCATCCGAGATTTTGGTGGTAAGTGCGAACTTGCCTTCTGCAACTATGAGTTGGAAGCCCCCAAAAACGAAGAAGAAGAATGCCGTGAGCGCGGTCAAACCTATGCGGCACAATTGAAAGTAAAAGTTGAGTTTATTACTTTCGACATTGATCCCGAAACAGGTATCGAACGTCCGCCTATTAAGCGCCGTTCCAGCGTTTACTTTGGTGAAATACCATTGATGACCAAACACGGTACATTTATTATAAATGGTACCGAGCGCGTTATTGTGTCTCAGCTACACCGTTCACCAGGCGTATTCTTCAACAGTGAAGAGGGAATATATTCCGCAAGAATTATACCCAACCGTGGTTCTTGGATTGATTTTGAATTTGACAATCGCAACCGCCTTCAGGTTCGCATTGATCGAAAGCGCAAGCTGAATGCAAGCATTTTGCTTAGGGCCTTCGGGTTCAATACTGAGTCCATCTTAAACACCTGCTATGAAGTAGAAGTATACAAACTCTTTAGAAACAAGTGGACAAAGCAAACCTCTCCACATCTCCTTGAGTTTCAAACGGCAGCCGAGCCATTGAGCTACACCTTTAAAAGAGGTAAGCGAGAAAAGGAAGCACGAATAGAGCGCGGTGATAAGTTCAAGAAGTCTGATATCCAAGGGTTAAAAAAATCAGATTATTATAAATCAGTGACCCGAACTATCAATGGCCAAGAGAAAGACATCAATGTGGTCGAGCTTCCCACCAATACGGGAGAATTGATCGGTGCCATTTCTGCTCAAGATATCTTCAGCGTGGAGACTGGTGAAATCCTTATCCCGTGCAATACCGAGCTTACTGAAGAAATGATTGAACTTGCTACCAGTGAAGGCGTTCGTGAGTTCCCTGTACTTTACATTGACAATGTCTTTGTTGGTGATTTTCTTCAAAAGACGCTTGCTGCAGATCTTATCGCAGGTCAAGAGCCTACTGAACTTGATGCAAAAAGAATGATTTATCAGCGCCTGCGTCCCAGTGATCCGGGAACAGACGATGCCGTCGAAAAGCACTTTAATAAGATCTTTTCGTCTGAAGAACGCTACGATCTGTCTGATGTCGGTCGAATTAAAATGAACGACAAACTCTATGGCAATGAGCCAGAGATGGCACCCGTTTATGTTCGACAAACCAAGGCACTTCAAGAAACAGTTGCTGCGGCTTTGACTCAACGGTTGATGGGTCATCCCTACATTAGTTTCCTTCACGATGGCGCCATTTCACTTCCGATAACTCTGAAGAGCGAACTTGCTGAAGTTCTCGTTAATCTCGCAGATGACATTGAAGGTTCTGGAGAAGAAGAGGCTACCGACTTCGCCAAAGACATTTTCATTCTCAGAGAGTGTGCTGAAAATCTTGAAAGCGAAAAGTTCTTCGACAGCAGCATCCAGATCCTCACCCGTGAAGACATTATGCGTGTCGTCAAGTACATGTGTGAT
>JAYYJC010000498.1:0-2364 GCA_036146655.1 Myxococcota bacterium
TTCATTTGGATGTTTGTCACCAGTGCAGGCCTGTCCTATTACCTTACCAAAATTGATCAGCGTTCTGATATGGCCTTAATGCTTATCGAGTTCGAAACACACAACAAACTTAAGGTGTGGTGGATCTTATTATTTTTAGCAGCAATATGTGCTGTTTTGAAGAGAAAAAAAAGCTTGCCATATGCGAAATTGGAGCAACCCCGTGACGAGTTGCTCGGCAATGCAGGTACGCAAGATTTACCGGAAGAGAAATGGAAAGAACCGGAAGAAATCAATCACGACAAAACAATACGCAATGCCACCGACTCGTTGAGCCTTCCGAAAGGAGCAAAAATAGTGTTTTCGCCCGATGAACGGTATCCCATTCGACTCACACTTGAGCGATGTACACCTGAAGCGATCCGAAGCGCATTGAAAATATTTGCCAACCACATCAATCAGCATCCCACACCACCTGCAGTTCAAGTTCAATTTATAGATGTGATTGATACTGGTATACCTTACAATACTCAGGTTTTAGGCGCACTTCGGACGCATTATTCAATCGAGGAAATGATGGTTAGATGTGTTAATCATGAAGTTGAAGTTCGGTTTTTGTGTCCCGATGATTTTTGGATCAAAAGAAAATGAACGATAGTATCACAAACATGATCTAAGTCACCCGTAAAAACACAAGTTAGAACCTTTATTTTTCCTCATGTAAAATAACATTATATTTACCTAATTCCTTAATAGATAAGGTTTAACCTATGCTTTTACCATATTATTAAAAAAATCTTGTCACAATAAGCATTCTCATGCGATTGACGCAACAGTTTTTGCAGATACCTAAGGAGTGGGAGGGTACCATGACCATATCGGCCGACCCAATTCTTTCCAACGGTGTTCATCTCAACGAGTATCTACAAAATCTCGGTGAGGTATTCCGGTTTAGTCCAGGCGATACGCTCTGGAATCAAAATGATGATACCACATGGGCCATGGTTGTTGGCACAGGTGTTCTCAAACTTCAACGCCAAATGCCATCTGGTGGCCAAACCATCTTGGGTTTGTTGAAGCGTGGAAACATCATGGGCGAAGAGCTCATGCTGAACAACCCCAAGCGTTTTTCATCTTGTGTGGCTTTGTCACATGGTAAAGCGTTTAGTATCAGAAAAGAACATCTATCCAATTCACTTCAACGCCAAGATGTATCCCTTGCCATGATTCAACTGGCTACTGAGCGCTTGCAGCTTACCCTAACCAGAATGGAAGAGCTTATTGATGGTCCAGTAGAAGGTCGTCTTGCTTCAACATTGCTGCGGTTGGGGGACGCAATGGGCATATCTGACGGTAGAGGCATCTTTATTCCTGTACGCCTTACCCGTGGAGAGCTTGCAGAGCTAGTGGGTTGTCGGGCTGAAACGACGACTAGATTGATGACCAAGTGGAAGCGTTCTGGTATCGTTGATACCAAACGAGAAGGCATTGTTATTCAAAATCCAGAGTTGCTTAAAGAGATATTAAACGCATAAACCTCCAAACCGTTGCAATGACCACCAACATTGCAACGAAAACGGGCATCGCCTGCGAAGTGCGTTAGAAGAATAGTTGTGCCTCTTTAAATCTGGTGTGGGTGATGAAACTCAGTGCAATGAAGTATTTGTTCGGTGTCGCACTGTGTACCATTGTTGTTGCCGTTGCGCAGTTCACAAGCAGGTTATTTCCCATGATTGGGACAGCCACAATCGCAATTGCACTCGGTGTGGTCTTGGCCAATATTCGTGAACCATCTATCAACTTGAAGCCGGGAATTCAACTATGTGAGAAGAAGGCACTCGAATTTGCAGTTGTTTTGCTCGGATTTCAATTGCCAGTCGAAGCCTTATGGAACAATAAAAGTGCAACACTAGGAACGGTTCTATTGTCATTGTTGTCAGCAGGCTTTGCGGCTTGGCTGATTACTCGGCTCAAGCCCAAATATACAGAGTTCGGATTTTTTTTAGGGCTTGGTACAGCCATTTGCGGAAGTTCTGCCATCGCAGCTGCTACCCCCCTCCGTCCTGACCACAAGGATGCAGCAGCTCTAAGCATTGGTTTGATTAATTTACTTGGTGTTGTTGGCTTACTTACACTTCCCTTCCTATCAAATGCACTCCAATTTAGTTCAATTGAAACCGCAGCACTGATTGGTGGCACATTGCAAGCCGTGGGACATGTGGCAGCTGCGGCAATGCCCTTGGGAGCAGACATCAGTCAACTGGCCATGCCCATTAAAATGAGTAGGGTCGCCATGCTGGTCCCAACACTTATCCTATTGGTTTTACTAAGTGGTCAAGGCACTTCAAGTCGAAAAACAATACAGTTCCCATGGTACTTGTATGG
>JAYYJC010000499.1:0-10000 GCA_036146655.1 Myxococcota bacterium
AAACAGCCGACAATGATTTGACAAATCCCAGCCTCAATTAAATGTCACATTTATCTTGGATGACGAAGAAACACACATCATGACACATTTTCTTATAACAATCGCTTGCACAACGGCAGACAGCCCAAAAGACAATTCAAAGGGGCTGGATGGTGACTCAGGCACACCCAGCGGAATGGGAATGATAGACCCTGTATTAAGATGGCCTTAAACCAAGTTTTGACTCACTTAAAGTTATTTGGAAATATGGGCGCTCAGCATGTCCCAAGACTGCTGCCTAAGCGCTGCCATGTCACGGCCTTTGGAGTCAATGGTGGGCAAGACCTGCACAGTAATTGTCCCAGGTCTCAGCTGCCAGTCACCCTTCCTTTTGGCCTCAAAGGCACCGGTAATGGCAAGCAAAACGATCGGAGTTTGGGTATTGGCCGCCATGTGAAAAGGCCCTTTTTTAAAGGGTAACAACTGCCCATTGGGGCTTCTTGTTCCCTCAGGTGCAATCAACAATGAACGACCATCCGACAACACCGCTTCGCCTTTGTTCAGACTCTGAATGGCGAAATTAAGATTGCCTCGCTCAATCGGAACCGCACCCCAGTGACGCAAAATCCGACCCCAAATGGGGATGGTAAACTGCTCCTTCTTGCCAATGGCACCCGTAAATTCAGGCAATACGGCAATCGCAATAAAAGTGTCCAGCATCGACGCATGATTAAAGAGATACATGTAGGGTCCATTTTCCAGAGCTGGAAACTCACCTTCTATGCGAAGCTTTTGACCCGCTGCCCTCAGAAAGACCCCACAGGCCCATTTGCCCATGGGCTGTAAACGGCATGGAGAGACGAACAGAGAGAGTCCAATGTATAGGGTTCCAAGCAACCCAAAACACAGCAGCGTCCGCAGCCACAGCGCCGCAGAGAGGAGTCCACTCAGCATATTTTCATACACTGCACAAAGCTACAAGTCCGACCATTCAATGGCTTTTCCACATTTGAGCATCCGCTGACCCATGTACGGATTTTC
Organism: Myxococcota bacterium; assembly: GCA_036146655.1. Lineage (GTDB taxonomy): Bacteria > Myxococcota_A > UBA796 > UBA796 > UBA796 > JAYYJC01. The sequence goes on from JAYYJC010000499.1 coordinate 1,021, forward strand.
GAGCTGTGCAGTTGGTTGTATCCAGTTGGGATAGTCCTGTGCCATGGGACAAGTAAAGAGTCTCAACTTGGACTTCATGGCTGGCACATCTGAGGCGATGCCCACCATGGCTTTGCTTAAATCTCCGAATGACTGCCGTGCTTTCTCAAGGTCACTCAAACCATTGGACTGAATGGCTTTGGCAACTTTGATGATCTCTTCACATTGTTTAATGGCCGAAACTTCTGCGCAATTTGTCATCAAGCCGTTCAATGGCTCTGTGTAGCCATCAGTCTGATCGTTCACCAGTAAGACTCTGATTTGTTCATAGTGCATAAAAAGAGATTCGACTTGGGCCACGGTTTGTGGGGACACTTCTTTTTGAGTGTTCTGGGATGATTCTCCACAGGCCAAGAGGCCAATGGTCAATAAAGTGTGAAGGGTCATTGTATTTTCTCCTTTGAGATCAGTTGTCGATGGCTCCACATGGCAAAAAGTGCTGGATATACACAGAGTTCAAGAAGAAACGAACTGGCAAGTCCCCCCACCATGGGTGCCGCCACTCTCTTCATCATATCGGCACCCGGACCAGTGCTCCACAAAAGAGGCAACAATCCCACCATTGAGGTGAGTACGGTCATGAGCTTGGGTCGAATTCGATGGGCTGCGCCCTCTACGATCGCCGAATCCAAATCTGCCCTGGTCTGTAGCCGACCATCTTGGGTCCACCGTTTAATGGCAATTTTTAAATAGAGCAGCATCACCATACCCGTTTCTGCATCCAAACCAGCCAAAGCAATCAAACCCACAAGCGATGCCACACTCCATTGAAAATCCAAGGCCCACATAAGCCAAACAGCCCCAATGAGAGAAAAAGGCAGGGCCAGCATTACCATGGCCATCTCAATCACAGACCCTGTATTCCAATACACCAAAAGCAAGACGATGATTAAACAAATGGGAACAATGATTTCCATCCGCTGGACAACCCGCTCAATGTGCTGAAATTGTCCAGCCCACTTCCAGTTGACCCCATCTGACAATTGGAGTCCCTCCAGAATGGCATTGGCATCCTGTACATAGTCTTGAACAGAACGCTCATTGAGATCCACAAAAACATATGCCTGCAACTGAGCATTTTCTGTTCGAATGACAGATGGGCCTTCACGGTGAACCACATCGGCCACTTCGGACAACGGGACAGGACCCCGAAGGCTTTGTACCCACACATTGCCCAAGGCAGACTGATCAGAGCGAAAATCCCGAGCGTATCGAAGCTGAACGGCATGACGGGCTCGACCATCCCAAAATGTCCCCACATTCGTCCCTGCGATTGCAGTCTGAACGGAGTCCATCAGGTGCTTTGAGCGCACCCCCCATTGTGCGGCGCGGTCTCGATCAATGTCGATATCAAGGTAATTGCCGCCATATGTTCGCTCTGCAAAGACTGACCGGCTTCCGGAAACTGATTTCAGAGCGGCCTCAATGGTGAGCGCAGAGTCTTGAAGGGTCTCGGGACTGGTTGCGAACACCTGAACAGCCAAAGGCGAGCGGATCCCCGTACTCAACATTTCAACCCGAGTTTGAATGGGCATCCACCACAGATTGGGCATTCCCGGGATTTGAAGTTTCTGATCCAATTCTTGAATAATGCCATCCCAATCCATCCCCGCACGCCATTCAGACTTGGGCTTCAGTACAATTGTGGTTTCAGCCATTCCCAAGGGCGCCGGATCCGTTGCCGTATTGGCTCGACCCATTTTTCCAAGCACATGTTTCACTTCAGGTACCGCTTTTATGGCGGTGTCCATGTTCTGAAGGATTCGAGTCGCTGCCGTGGAAGATATCCCAGGAGGCGCAGACGGCATATAAAGAATGCTTCCCTCATTCAGCGGCGGCATAAATTCGGTATCGATGCGACCGGCGATTGTGACCGTCAAACCCATTCCAATGCACGCCAAAATGATGGGTTCCCACGGTTTTTGGGCGCAGCGCCTTGCAATCGGGGCATAGAGTTTTTCAAGGACGCCATTGATTCGCTCCGAAAAACCATCCGACAGATGACGGGTATTTTTGAGCAACAGCACCGAAAGGGCAGGAATCAGGACCACTGCAACAAGTGCACCAGCAAGCATGGCATAGGTTTTGGTCAAGGCCAAAGGCCGAAACAGCCTGCCTTCCATGCCTTCTAGAAAAAGCAACGGCAAAAAAGAAACCGATAGTATCAAAAGGGACACAAAAACGGACGGTCCCACTTCCTGCATGGCCTCAATCAAGTCTGAAAGAGTGGTCTGTCCTTCTTCCTGTTTTTTGTGGATGTTGTCAAGCATGACAATGACTGCATCCACCATTGCGCCAATTGCAACGGCCACGCCCCCAAGCGACATGATGTTGAGGGTAAATCCATGCGCATAGATGGGTAAAAAGGAAAGCAGAACAGCAACGGGAAGGGCCACAAGAGCCACCACCGCAGAGCGAAAACGGCCAAAAAAGACCACCATTATTAGCCCCACCACCACCAACTCTTCGATGAGACTGCGCTGCAGTGTGTCCACAGATTCCCCAATAAATTCAGAACGGTCATAAGCCAATTCAATCTCAACCCCCTGCGGTAAACTGGTTTGAATCCGAGCCATCTCTGCCCGAACATTTGCACAAACCTGCTGGGCATTTTCGCTGTGACGCATGATCACGATCCCACCAACGGTTTCGCCTAAGCCATTCCATTCGGCGATACCTCGACGCTCGCTGGGTCCCACTTGAACATCTGCCACCATCCCCACAGTCAGAACCTGCCCGTCAGGTTGAATGCGCAGAGGCACACTTTGAATGTCTGCAAGGGACTCAAAATAACCCTGTCCACGAATCATAAACTCATGACCGGCTTGTTCAATGACTCCCCCACCAGTCGATTGGTTGGCCTCAAAAAGGGCTGTTTTCAGTTGACCAATGGTTAAGTCATAGGCCCGCAACTGCGACGGATTCACACTGATCTCATAGCGTTCTACTTGCCCACCAAAGGCTGCGACTTCTGCCACACCTGAGACACTTGACAACGCCGTTTGAACACGCCAATCCTGAAGCGATCGAAGTTCACCCAAACCGACCTGACCAGAAGTATCGACAAGGGCATACATCATCACCCACCCCACACCCGAGGCATCAGGTCCCAACTGGATGTTGGCTGCTTCTGGTAATCGAGGACGAACCGTGCTGAGAAGTTCTTGGGTCCGACTGCGAGCCCAGTAGATATCGGTGCCTTCCTCGAAGATGACATAGACAAAAGACAAGCCAAATGAGGACTGCGCTCGAACGGATTTTACCTTTGGTGCGGCCAGCATGGCGGACGACAATGGATAACTCAACTGATCCTCAATCAAATCCGGACTCTGGCCAGCCCATTCAGAAAGAATGATGACCTGTGGCTCAGACAAATCGGGAATGGCATCGAGTGGCGCCCGCTGGATCGCTTGCCAACCCGCAAGCGCCAACAAAGCCACTATGATCAGTGTAAGCCTTGGATTTTGCGCAGCCAGTACAATCAGGGAATTGAGAAAGCGATTAGGGCTGGTCTTCATCTTCAGCTCCCGCCCAAAATGTTGTGGCCGACTGGATTCTGGACTCGGAAGCCACCAAAAATACCCCTTTTGAGACGACGCGCTCACCTTCATCTAAACCTGTCAAAACTTCAACCCATTCTGGATTGCGGGTCCCAATCTGAATGTCTCTTGGCTGGAGCCGATCCGACCCAATGTCCACAAAAACAATGTGTCTCTTCCCAGTGGTAATCACAGCCCCAGCAGGGACTCGGAGCACATTGGGCTGATCTTGAACAATCACAGTGTTGACGGTTTGTTCAAGCTGAAATGCATGATCTTCAGGTGCGTTGAAGGCAAAACGATAGGTTTCAACCTGCCCCGCCGAGCGGCTTGGAAGTCGATCAAGCAGCACGGCAGGATGAACCAGACCGTCTAATTCGAGCACCACTTCTGCCCCAAGATCGATTGACAATGCTTGACTTGAAAAAACTTCCACATCCAACCAAAGATGCTGTGTATCCGCCAAAGTGACCACTGATTGTCCAGCAGAAACGGCTGCACCCAGTGAGGCACTGGTTTCAATCAACACGCCATCGGCTGGGGCCACAATGGGTACGGTCGTCGATGCGGAATTGGTTTCAGACAGGTGCTGAATCCAACGGTCGCTTATTCCCAAAAGCGAAAGCTTACGACGAGCGCTCTCTTGATGTCCGGATCGGATTAAAAACTCCTGCTGAGCTGTGAACACCTCCGGAGAATAAATCTTAAAAAGGGTGGCGCCCTTCTTAACCTTTTGTCCGATCCGAAGCGCATTGCTTTCTTCAATCCATCCATCAAATCTCAGACTAATGCGATGGACATACCGTGCATCTGGCAGAACCGTTCCAAAATAACTTAAGTTTGGAGTCACTTGACCAAAGGCAACGGGCTCGGATGAAATGGCGGTTTTCTGGCGACGCATGCCATCAATAATGACGGTTCCACTTTCCAGTTCTTTGGAAGAAACGGACACCAAATCCATATTGCAGATGGGGCATGTTCCTTCTTCTTGTTGTTTGACATCAGGATGCATTGGGCAGGTAAAATAGGCAATATCCGACGGTTCAACAGAGCCTAGAAGCCCCTCTGAGCCTGTCCAGTCGGACTCAACCCCACAGACCAACATCGCTTGGCCCATATAGGGATTGGCCATCTCACCGACTGGCTGGATCCATTTTGGGAAAAAATCCACCATGGGACACTCGAACACCACATGGCCGGCTTGAAAATCATCGTCCAAACTGCCAAGTGTAATCAATACCTCGCTCAGCTTTGAAAAACGCATTCGGGTCTCTGACAAATCGACCTGATCTGAAAAGGAACTGGTGATTTGAATTCCTCGAACGGCCAACTTCTCGAACCCCCTTTCTGACTGAAGAGCCTCAAAGTGGGATGTGAGTTGTGACGCTATGATTTCAAAACCCTTTGACTGATCATTGACCAACAGAATTCGGATGTCTTCAGCCCCTTCAAGCAATGAAAAAACGGTGGTTTTGACAGACGGTTGTAGGGGCAAAGCAATGGAGGGCGTTGGTGCTTCAACCTCTGGCTGACAGCCCGTCAACCAGAACATAATCCAAAATATCATCACGGATTCACCTCCACCAATACTGTATTACTGGCCAGACTCCAGTCCGCATAGGTGCGCCAGGAGTCCGCCAAAATCTCAAGCTGTCGCTCCTTCTGAGCCAGCAACCGATGTTCCACATCAATAACAGAGGCCAACGGGATTTGTGCACTGTCAAACAAAGCCAACAAGGCCTCCCGTTCGGATTTCAAACGGGGCAATGTCTCCTGCTCCAACCAGCGATACTCCACCTTGAGGCTTTCCAAGCGGGTCTCAGATTTTTTCTTGGCAGTCAGGAGCTGACGCTGAGTATCCATTTGCTGTGCCTTTGATTTTTCTTGTTCGAGCCACAAGCTGTTCTGCACAGACTTTCTTTTTTGTGGCCGAGTCCAACTGACCTGCCCACCGATCATCCAATGATGCTCGGGCATCGGATTCATTGTATTAAACTGAGCCATGAAACCAGGGGTTGGGCGTTTCTTTTTCTCCCAGACCTCTGATTCAGCATTGGCACTGTCAATGCGAAGGGAAATGCCCTCTATTTGAGGGTGTTGGTCAGAGGTACCAGATCCATTGGGTGGCCATTCCACCGCTGGGGTCATGTCTTTCATGTCAAGATCAGGAACCCAGCGCTGGAGCTGTTGACCTGAGGCCATGCACTCCCCCTCCCAGCGCACACTGACCTGTTGCTGTTGGGCATGTTTGGACTCCATCAATAGCTGGTGGGCAAACTGACTTTTGTTGCTGAGTATTCGGGCATTCACCGCATCTCGATGCTGAAGCAAAACTTGCTCATGGGCTTGACTCAATGACCATTTGTCGCAGTGTTCCAACCACTGAGCGTAATCATACAGTGCAGCATGCTGGATCATTAAAACTTGGTGTGCGGAGGTGGTTTCCGCAATGGCTCTTTCTACTTCAAGAACCCGACGCTGTTCTTGCAAGTCGATGGGAAGAGTCTGAGAAATCTGTGCCTGTATGCCGAGGGGTGAATCGGGCGATAGGCTAATGGGCGCCAGTCCGACTTGAAATGCTGGAAGTGGAACCGCAATGGACTCATGCAGGGCTTCAATCGATTGAACTTCAAGCCGAGTGGCTTCAAGGGCAGGCTGGTGTGACAAGACATGCTGGACCCAATCTATGGGACCCAGCCCCTGAGCCAGTACAGGGGCCGACAAAAAGAAAATAAACACAAAAACTCCATGTGATAAGAGAAAGGATTGACAAGTTCGTCAATGTTCTCAAATCAGGAGGCTTTGATGCTGAATAAAGAGGGGGGCATTTGGCGCAGGCGGGCCTCGCTCAGGGGGCCCTCTGGCTCTCGGTGTGTCTCGGTAAACAAAATGGACGGTCTTCACAGGACTCAATGACAGCGGTGACCGCCATTTGACCAACCAATGCGTGGGTTCAACATTTGGTGCATCAACGGATACGGGAACATCCACATCAAGCATGTCCAACTTTTCACAGCATTGTGGGTGCGTGAGTGTTGCCTGTTGATGGTGTTCTTCGTCTTCCCCGCAGCAGTCTTCGATCATGATCCGCTGCATTGGAAAACAATAAAAAAGACCATCTGATGCCGGAACAATCATGGAGATTGTGGCCATCAAGCAACTAATTGCAATGCAAAACTGGCGGATTGAAGAACGCATAGGTAATCATTATAGCCCAAATAGATTTTTTTCGCAGCAGTGGTCATTCGTGGCTATATTAGGATCCGGAATATAGGAGAAGTAATGTTTGTTTCAACCCTGTTTGTCATTTCATTTATTTCATGCTCAGAAACCGAGAAGCCATCAGCAATCACAGACAGCGGCTCACTGTGTTCAAGCAATGTAGACCAAGACGCAGACGGTCTTGACGAATGCACAGAGTCGGAGTTGGGCACATCAGATCAAGAAGCAGATACAGATGGCGACGGAGACAGTGATGCACAAGAAATAGAATGTCTAAGCGATCCAACGAATCCAGATGAAGCGTGCTATCAATGTGGTTGGAAACGATCTGATCCAGGGAACATCACCGCATCGGGTACAGAAGAAGGCGACATCATCCTCAACATTCCCTTTGTAGACCAATGTGGTGAGTCCATACCCCTCTATGACTTTGCTGATGGCTACAATGTGTTGTTTATGACCACGCAATGGTGCGGAGCGTGTGCACAAGAAGTTGAAGAACTGGGAGACAAAGCCGATCGCTTCCTCGAACTGTATGGCTTTGAGGTTCGATATCTCATTGGCGTTTTCCAAGACAACAATGCATCTGTACCAGGCCCAGAGGCTGCAGAACAATACGCCGATGGCACAGAAATGACACGGTTTCCAGTCTTGGCCGATGTGGATGGATTGCTCATCGACAACACCCCCTATGAGGGGCTTCAACTTCCCGGAAAATGTGCACTCAGCCCTGAGATGGAAATCCTCGGATGTGCGACGGGTTCAGCTGCCGAAGAGTTCATTTTTTCTGTGATCGTAGAACACCAAGCCAACCAATAACAGCGTTAATTGGAAGATATAACCGTGATTGTTCTTACCCTACTAATGGCATGCTCTGATACAGAAAACTCATATAAGTGCACAGCCGATGAAGTCCTGCAATCCTGCGACGCTAATGGTTTCTGCGAGGATATTGAAGACTGCGCAGCAGTGGGCCTTATGTGCCATGCTGAGATGGGTCATTGCATGGCCATGGAAGAAACAGGCAACTAGCAGTTGAATGCACTATTCTCGATGAGAGTAGAAGGACTGACAGCACAGAACAAATGGCAAATGTTAGTTGGCTCAACAAAACCGAAAAAAGGTCGTCAGTGGGATCACGGTAAGGTCATATTCTCTCACCGAATGTCCGCTCTCAAGCAGAGTGACATCGACACTCAAAAGCAAACCCTGCAGCAACACCAAGCCACAAATCTTCAATGCGCATCACACTAGGTGCGAGTCACAATGGCTTCCCAGGTTTCTTCTCGTTCTTGTTGCTTAGAAGCCCGCTCAAGTTTCATGCCCATGCCACCAAAGTCTCGGGGGGCGCCTTTTCGCTTCCAAGCTCCAAAGGCGGGACCTGGCGGAACCAGATGGTGTTTCTTCTTCCCGATTAGATCGCCTCGCCCCCAATAAAGCAATGCCTCACGGACATGCGGCCACTCCTCTTTTTTCCAGTAAAAAAGCAGTGCCCGCTGCCGAGACCGTTCTTTCCACCCCTTGGCAATAAAGAGCGATGCCTTGGTGTATGGATCAATTCCTGACACATACATGGCCGTTGCAATTGTGCCTGGTGTGGGCATGAAAGTTTGGACCTGACGGGGCCTTAAGTCTTGGGACTTCATATACAAGGCCAACTCAATGCACTGTTCAGGACCCGTTCCAGGATGCGCACAAATGAAATAAGGCACAAGAAATTGCTTTTTGCCTGCATCAGAAGTGGCTTTTTTAAAGCGTTCCATAAAATCCGTAAAGTGCCGTGCCTCTGGCTTTTTCATGTATTTCAACGAGTCACTCGATGCGTGCTCAGGCGCCACAGACATATGACCTTGAACATGATGAAGGGCAAGCTCTTCGACAAACTCGTCATCAAGAGAGGCCAAATCATAGCGAATGCCTGAGTTCACAAAGACCTTTCGAATGCCTGGCATGTGTCGGACCTTTCGAAGCAACCGCAAAAATGGCTTGTGGTCGGTGCAATAGTGTTTGCATCGAACCGGATGCAAGCAGCTGACGCGACGGCACACTTTATTGGCTGCTTCACTCTGACAATTCATGTGAAACATATTGGCTGTTGGACCACCAATGTCACTAATGATTCCATTAAATCCCTTTTGTTGGGTCATCCGCTTCACCTCAGCAAGTACGCTTTGTTCTGA
>JAYYJC010000500.1:0-10000 GCA_036146655.1 Myxococcota bacterium
GCGTGAGACAACATCTTTGCCTTGGTGCGTGGTGAGGGCACAGAAAGAACAGCCCCCAGAACAGCCACGATTCACAGCAATCGAACCTTGAATGCTTTGGAGGGCTGGGATCTCGGCACGGTAGGCGGGATGGGCTTGATTGGTATAGGGCAGTTCATGGACCTTATCCAATTCTTTTGTTGTCAACGGCACTGCAGGGGGCATCTGTACAATCCATCGGCTGCCGTGGGCCTGCATCATCGGCTTTCCACAATGGGGATTGGCCTGACGGTATGATTCAACCGTCATGGCCGCAAAAGCCCGTCCATTCTGACGGCACTCCTCTAGAGAAGGCAGCAATATGGCGTCTTTTGGCAACGGGTCCTTGGCACCCAAGGCATAGAGAACCCCATTGATGTCCCAACACTCTTTGACTGTCTTTCCGCTTTTCAATCGGTTTGCAATTTCGACAACCTGGTGCTCTCCCATACCATGAACAAGTAAGTCGGCTTTGGAGTCCAGCAAAATAGAACCACGGATTTTATCTTGCCAATAGTCATAGTGCACCAGCCGCCGTAAGGAGGCTTCGATGCCACCAATGACCACTGGAACGCCTTTGAACGCCTGCTTGACCTTTGCGGTGTAGGCGATGGTCGCCCTATCTGGACGGAGCCCAATTTGTCCATCTGGAGAATAGGCATCCTTGTTTCGCACATGGCGAGAAGAAGTAAACTTGTTGACCATTGAGTCCATGTTGCCAGCCGTGACCCCCACAAATAGTCTCGGCCGTCCAAGAACCTGAAAGGCCATTAAATCTGTCCAGTCTGGTTGCGCAATGATTCCCACGGTATATCCATGCGCTTCAAGCCAGCGGCCAATGACTGCAATTCCCCATGATGGATGGTCCACATAAGCATCGCCGGTCACCAACAACACATCAAGGGGTTTCCCATTGAGTTCTTCTTTGGTCATGGCTAAAAAGGACATTGTCACTCCCCTAATTGACATGCAGTTATATCATTTGCAGAGTGCCTCCATGTATATATTGAGTGAACACCAACTTCAAAAGCCCACAATACAAAGAACATAGGCGCAGCCCCTTGAGACACTGGCAGTGGCAAATGGCAGCGAGTGAAAGACACCGGATTATTTTCAATGGGCTTGTTTGCGACTCTGTCCAAGGGAACAAATGTTAGTTCATCATTTGTTCACAAATTCGTTTTCGCTCAATCGGTGCAGCATCACAGAGTTTGACCCATTGTCCGACCAAATCTCTGGGAATGCGATCCCCACGCAACAATGCCACCTGAATGGCCGCAATGACAGCCGCTTTGACCGCATCGGTTTCAGACTCAGTAAGCATGGCTGTCAACACAGGTGCAGCCACAGAAAAGTCTGCTGCTGCGGCCATGTTTAATAGGGTGTGCAATTCGGTGGTATTGTCCTTTGCCACTTCTGCAAGTTCAAGTATTCGTGACACATTCTCAGCAGTGACTTCGGGACATGCCAATCCCAGACTCTCTGAAATCCCATTGGCAGTACAGTCCAACTCAGCAACGGCCAGACCAAACCCCGCGCTATTTTTTAAGACATCCTGTTTTGCTGAGTCCAAGGCCAACGCAAAATTTGCCTCCTGTTCAAGTAAACCTCGCAAGATGGCCGAACGGGCTCGCTTTTGAGACGCTGCTGTCGGCAAGCTGGATTGAAGCAAGCGCATTCCGTCTGCCAAACTGAGTTGTGGTAAGTAATAGCAGGCCTGTAGTCCACATGCTTGGGCGCTCTCAGTGTTTGAGGCTTCGGCCCGTTCACACAGCAAAGTCAGTGTCGGTACATCATTTGCTTTCGGGGCACCACTGCGCTGAATGACCGCACGGCATTCGTCAATTCGACACTTTTCTCGGGTGTGAACTTCTGCACCGGTACAGTATTTGGATCCCGGAATATCAGACCAATTTTGGGCGGGCTGTCCAGTGATGCATCCCAAAGCCAGCACAAACAAAATCATCACGGTGTTCCTCCATCATTCATGGCGTTCATAACCCAGTTTTGAAAAGCCAAAACACCTTGCTCATGGTCAGGAGACAAAAATCCCTTGGCATAAGCCCCTGAGGCCAAGTTCCGCTGAACGGCCTCGCAAATCAAAGCATCTTCCTTGGTCAACTGTTCAGACTCAGCAATGGTTTCAGTGATTTCCTTATCCGAAGTGTCAGAAAGAAAAAGATACTGATAAACAATCTCAGTCTGGTTTTCAGATACGGGAACTATCCGCTCGATAGAGGCGCCATTTCCGTACACATTAATGGCTGTATTGGGCCACAAAAAAACCCAATACCCTTGATGTACGCTGTTCTTTCGTAAATTGACATGATGAGAAATAAGACCATCTTGCACATCAATTTGATAAGTAGACATTTTGATTGATTTCACCAAATCTGGATGCATGTATGGAATGTGATACCCCTCTAAATAATTTTCAGCATAGACCTTCCAATTGCATGCCAACTGGTGTGTCACTTCCTGATGCAGTTGAAATGGTGATAGGTCTTTGAGTGAGTCCCAAATTTGAACGGTTGATTGCTCCATTAAAGGATCATCGGTGCCAAGATAAATCCAAATCAAGCCATTTCGCTCCAAGCAATGAATGGGAGTCAGTGGCAACGAATCTTGTGGAATGGCGGTACCAAAACTCGGTGCATTGAGCAATTGACCATTCCAATCATAGCTCCACCCATGGTACTTACACCGAATGGTTTTGCAGGCTTCTGCTGGACGGCCTGACCAAGTCAGTGGACCTGCTCGGTGCCTGCACACATTGTGAAAGGCTCTCAGGGCACCCTCTGGGTCACGGGCAAGCAATACAGTCACCGAGCCAATTTGCCTCGCCACAGTCTGAGAATTGGATACCATCCCGACATGACCCACCACCAACCAATTTTGTCCCAGAATTCGACTCTGTTCAGCCTGAAATTGAAGGGGCTCAGTATAAAATGATGGTGGAAGTCGAGTCGAAATCATAAATTATATCAAAAGGTCAATCGGCGTGTTGTATGGCATTAACCGTCATATTCCTTATCAAGACATAACTTCAATTTGCCGTGAAGATTAAAGATTGTCACTTTAAGAATGACCATCAGTTTGGTCCATTTAAATCCAACCTGGACTTGGGAGCCATCAAAACTCAGCCACCCAAATTAAATTGGTCTTTATTCTATGGAGGGCTCGAATGCTTGTTCGCCTTCCAGTATTCCGCTGGGTGTCAAAGGGAAGCGAATGGCGGATCCATAACTTGACAAGCACAAATTCCAATCATCAAGAAGAAAGAACTCTTCCGGCGGAAGGTCGGCTATATCAAGCGATTGAAAGTTAAGGTCACATACATCAATGCGATAGTAGTCTTCCTCTGCAATGGCAATGGGTGCACCATGGGACCGACATACAAAAGGTCGAGCACTGTATATTAAACAAGCACCATCTTCACCCAAAAATTCGCATTTGTCTTCGATTGCTTTGGAACTTCGAACTTGAGTCAATACAACTGGATTGGCCAACAAAAACGCTTTTATATTTTCTCGCTCAATCGAAGAGACGGTTAGCCCAGACTGACAACACGCATGACAGCCATTTGCACACTTGAACTGTGAGCGAAACTTGTGTTTCACTTGTTCAAAATGAGTGTCCGCTTGGTTTAAAAATGTTCGATAATTCTGCAGTGACACGCATTGACCCAAACTGAGATAGACTGGGTAGAAATCAATCTACCCAGTCACCAACCCAAAAAAACAGAGATTTCAACATAACATAAAGCCGTTTCGTCACGATGAGTTTTGCACACATACCCTAACGGAATGAAACTGACCAAAGACAAACAAACTTTGATGTCAAGAGGAAAACACAATGTCCATGACAGACGCCCCCTAAATAGGACGCAGGAGGGATTTTGTCATCCCGTTTCACCGCCTTGTTTCAGAACCGTCAAAATCACATGTAAGGGAAAATAACAGTGGAATCAGCGAAAAAGAAGCTCTGCTGGTAATAAATAACATTTGTTATAAATCAACACGGTCAAATCGTCTTGATCACCAATGTGCGATTAATTTTCCCACATTGCGATTGCGAACCAAACTCGAGTGTGCCAATTCCATGTTGCCCATTTCAAAGACCTCATCCACTACAGGCAACACCGCATTGTCAATAAACATGGGTAGGATGTGTTCAATAAAATCTTGTACCAACACGATTTTTTCTTCGGTGCTCCGACTTCGTAAGACTGTTCCTTGAATTCGAAGGCGCTTTCTTAAGATTTTTCCAAGGTCAATATCCCCTACTCTTCCACCCAATAAACCAAGAACCAATAAGCGACCTTGTGGCCGAAGGGCTGAAAGGTTTTGCTGAAGATAGGCACTGCCCACACAATCAATAATGGCGTCCACATGATCAACTTGTTCGCGCAAACCCGATAAAAAATCGCCCGCCTGAACCCACAAACCAATGTCAACACCGTATTTCGACAAAAGCTCTAACTTTCGAGCGGTTCGAGTTGTTCCCACGCACCGAATCCCCATGGCTCGCGACAGCTGCGCCGCAGCAACGCCGACCCCCGAACCAACCGCATGCACAAGCAGGGTTTGACCAGAACAGACTTCCAACTGCTGCATGGCGTCATAAGCCGTGAGAAAAGCTTCTGGTATGGCTGCGGCCTCAACCCAGTCTAAATGATCCGGAATGCGCATGCATTCACCCTCATGGACCACAACTTGCTCCGCATAAGATGCACCCGGTACAATCCCCATAACACGGTCACCAATTGACCAATGTTGGACAGCTGAATCAACCTCAACCACCATTCCTGAGTATTCAAGTCCAAGAATATCACCCCGTGTGCCATGCGGGGCTGGATAATGGCCTGCGGCCTGTAAAATGTCTGCACGGTTGATTCCCACGGCCTTGACTTCAACTCGGACACCTTGAGGAAATAAGGGTGGTGAGTGCGTTTCGGCAAGGCTAAGCTTGCCATTGGAGTCTAATAATAGGGCTTTCATTCGCACTACTCCCTCCGGCTAATACTGACGACAATACGACTGTTTTGAACTTTATTTTCTTCAATGGCCTTGCCGTTGACATCACGAATGGGCTTGAGAGGACGAGTATCGGCATAGGCCGCTACAGAAATCATTTGAGGATTCACTTCGAACTCAATCATGGCGTCACGAAATTGAATGGCCCTGCTGGACGAAAAGTCCCAGGTGGATGCAAATTTATTGCCTCGGTACGGGTCTCCATCGGTGTGGCCTTCAATGCTTACGGCATAAAACATGGCATCTAAGCTCAGGATGTGCTCTGAAATAGCTGACACTATGGGTTTGGCATCGTCTCGGATGGTTGAAGTATTTGGCACAAAAATCAAGTTTGCAGGAATGATGATCTCTTTTCCGAAGTTGGTTTTGTATTCTTCGACCGAAGCCAGAGTCGTCAAATAGGAATAGGTGTCGAGGCTTGGAATTGGACGCTCCAGAAGGATAAACCTTTGATCGGCTTCTCCCTGCTCTTGAAACGCCCCAGATACTTGCTCGATGGGATTTTGATTGACACCTTCGGATAAAGCATCACGCATTTGTTCGTATTTTTTTGTGTTCACTGAAGACATCGCCAACAGAATCACAAAAAAAGCCATCAAAAGAGTAACGGTATCCGCATATGTGCCCAACCAACCATCATCAGCTTCGTCTTCTTCTTCTTCGTAGAACATTGTTTAAGCACCTTCTTCCTTTGGTCGACGCCCTGTTGGGGGCGACACTATTCGATTCAGCATGTCAGGTGCCAAAAATGAACGAATACGGTCTCGAATGTAATTGGCTGAGCGAGATTCTGAAATCATCACAAAAATTTCCATCATCAACATGTTTCGGAAACGCTCAATACCACCCGCCTGTAGTACTTTTTTCGCTGCAGGCTGAAAGATTAAACGGGCAACCAAAACCCCGTAGAGCGTGGTTAACAACGCCACAGCCAAAGCGCTTCCAATTTCCTCTGGGTGCGGTCCCAAATCGTCGAGCATCACCACCAAGCCAATAAGGGTTCCAACCATTCCAAACGCTGGCGCATTGCCCCCCATATTGTTGAGAATCCCAGACTGTACCTTCGAACGCTGGAACTCTGAGTTGATGGTATTGGTCATTAATTCTCGTATTTCTTCTGGCTCATATTGCCGAAGGATTAGGTCAATACCAAAGCTGAGTAGCCGGTCATCAGGCTCTTCATTTTTGAAGTAGTTATCCAAACCCACAGGGCCTTCTTTGTGAACAATATCGGCCCACTTAAGACTGTTGTTCAGTTCGTCAATCAGAATGTTTCTGTCCGTTTTGGCCACCTTGTAAATATCAAGGATTTGCTTCAATGCTTTGTTTACATAAACTGACTGATACGAGATGTATGCACTGGCAATGGTTCCACCAAAAACAATCAAAACAGAAGGAATGTTGAGAAATAAAATAAAATTACTCGTTGAGAGTACAATCGACACAAGGATTAGGGCAATCCCCGATAAAAATCCCAGCAGTGTTCCAAGTGACATACCTCTCCTCCACTGACTTTATCATAGTAAGGTTGATAAGGATTGAACAGGACTATTTTCTAAAAGCTGACCACACTTTTTCTTTTGTTATTTTCCAGGCACAGGAACCGTCTGGTTACTGTGGGGAACGGTTGGTGACTCAGGTGTACTGACTATGCCATTGAACTGACCCAATTCACCAAGCACTTGGGCACCGGATGGCATCAATTTTGCCCCCTTTGAAGCCATGCCGTTCGCACCCACTTTTTCAAGCGTAAACCGTTCAGAACCAGGAACCAGCGGAGGAGCGGCTGACGAGAACCCCGTTCTCCAGCCCTTGCCACCGTATGCCTTGGAGTGAACTTGACCGTCATCTGTATTGCCGTGGTGATAGCTGAAGAATTCAGGCCAGTGCTCAAAGTCCATGACGGGGCCAGGTTGATAGGAATCGTAAATCCGCTTGTAGGCGTCCCTCATGACCCCCTCGGGAAGACCGTTGACATTAATGAATTCGTCCTCGTGTAAGGCCTGTTCAATGCTCAGCCAATTTAAATGATCGATTTCAGAACGGATGTGACCGTCTCTCACTCCATTGTTGTATACCGTGGTCCCTGGCATCAGAGACAGGTATTTAACACGGGTGATGTGGTTGTTTTCTTCAGCCCACTTGCACATGTGATCAAGCGATTCCTCCGTTTCATTTGGAAGACCGACAATGGTCAGACCTCCAAAACGAACGCCTGCTTCTTGAATGGTTCTCTGGGCACGAATGGTTAGATTTTCAGTGTTTCCTTTGCGGGCTTCTTTAAGCACGTCTTTCCCCAGAGATTCGACTCCGAATAGCGCAATGTCACAACCGGACTCTTGCATGGCTTCGGCTCTTTCTTTGTCGACGTCCGCACAGCGGGTCAGACAAGTCCAGCGGATGTCGTGGTCTTTGATGACCTCAAGAATGTCGAGGGTTTGCTTTTTATGCGCTGTAAATGTGAGATCGACAAAAAACACAAAATCAATGTTGAATTTTTCCTTTAGCTCAGCCAGTTCTTCATTGAGTTTTTCGGGCGACTTGGAACGCTCTTGAGGTGTTGTACGATAGCAAAATGAACAGTCCATTTTGCAACCACGGCTATACGAACTGATGATTTGAGGTTGAAGTCCCTTTTCACTTTGAGCCTGAGGCCAAAGTTCAAGGCGCATGTTTGGCAACGCATCCAAATCCATCATTTGACCGCGTGGGGGTGTCGCTGACCAACCCTTTTCCTTGCTTCGGTACCAAATGCCTCGGATTTGGGCCAAAACAGATACTTCCCAACGGCCTGCAGTATAGGCATCCATCAATTCAAGTATGGTAATTTCACCTTCAGAAATCACGGCCACATCACACTTGGTGTGTTTCATGAAGATTTGTGGGGTAGAAGTGACCAAAGATCCGCCGCAAATAATGGGCATTTTTGGCCGGTCTGCCTTTACCAAATCCATGAGTTCTTGGCAGAAAGGAAAGTTGTCCTCAAAGGTGCAAATCCCCAAAACATCGGTGCCATCCATGATTTGTTCATAGGCTGCACGAAGCGGATTTGGGGTATATCGCACATCTACTATTCGGACTGGATAACCCGCATTGAAAAGCACGGTTGAGATGTATGTGGCTCCCTCGTAGGGTGCCGTCAGAAAAAACTCCCAGCCTCTCGGCATACTAAATGGAGAAGGTCCAACAACAATGGTGAATCTTGGCTTTGTTCCGTCCGTGGAAACAGGTGTTTTATTTTGCTCCCGCATGAGTTCTCGGTAGAAAACATCGATGTTTTGATTGGCATCAGTATAGAGAACCGGATCAAGAGACGGAGTGTAAGGCATTAAATACCCCTATAAATTAAATCACTGTTTTCTAACAATCATAACATTAATTACGGCGAAACCGAGGTCTTTTTTATTGGGCACAGAATGTGTAAAGTGGCTGCCATCAGAAGTGGCTGACTGGTTTTCCATCTCCACCAATAATGTCCACTTTATGGCCGGCCGTATAATGACTTGGAATGGACTTTTTTGCGCGCTGCTCTATGTCTTTTAGCAGTTTATCCATTCCTTGAAAAACAAACTGTGTAATCAGATTTTCGGGTATATTGCCCCCAACAACAGTGGTTGCATGGTACCCAAAAATGGAATAGTCACCGAGGTCTATTGCTATCCAGGCCCCACGGTTCACTGGAGTGTAAATGGCAGATTGAAACATCTCCATGTCTATTCCTTTGACCTTTCCTTGCGTGACGATTGGAGTCATCATGCGTTCAGCTCGTTCAAACGGAACCAATGTCCAAGGGTGCTCCCATGCTTTGCCGCCAGTCGCAGCTGAAAGTGCGTGGTTGTTGTACACATCTACAACCCAATGTCGATCATCAAAAGGCCAAGGCAAATCCAAATAGCCATACCAAGCGGCTTTGTCAGGCGGCGTCAAAGACACCCGAAGTTCAGTGGTCGACTCTTGCTGCTGATAATGGGTATCTTGACAAGACACCCAAAGTTGATTTCGACTGACCGAACTCAACAGCAGCCCCGTGGCCCTTCGTGGCTGAGTGGTTCCACCCTTCTGATCCATCACCTTGACGACTTTTCCGGCGCTTAGTTGTTTCAGTTGCTGTGCCGTTAACGTGGGCAACTCATACACTGCGCCCTGATTAAAGTCTTGAAGTGCTTCTTGTATTTCAGCTGTGGTTGGACTTGCCAAACTCAAACCACACAGTCCCAAAAATAGCATTCTACCTCGCGATGATTTTAAAATGATTCCCTAAATATGGCTTATGGATTAAAGACAATAACAGCGGCATCCCCATCCTTCTGTAAAGGCCATTCGTCAAAACGGAATATCGTCGTGGTCATTTTCGAACTCATGCGGTACCAAAGTTGCACAATGATTAGATGTCAAAATTGACCGCGCTTCATCGATTGAGATGCGATCATGATTTCCTGGAGAAACTGTCGATTGAATGGCCGCCAGTGGACTCTCTGTCAATGCTTCAATTTGCGCTTCATTTAGCGTGTGCCAACTGGCATATGCCGGACTGTTTCCTGCGAGCCCCCGAAAAACACTTTGACGCATCAAACTCGAAACTCGGTCAGTTGAAAGGATGGCGATGCGCCTGCGAACGCCTCTCATGGGGCGCTGCCGAGTGGCTTCTTGACGGCGACGGGCCATACGAAGCCATCGCTGTTTCAGCCTTGGATTACTGCTAATGTGAGCCGGAATAGTAAGGGTACAAGACCCATCCCCACGATTCTCCCAATCAAAATGCAGAGACACAACAACCGCAATGGGAGATTTTGAACTTCGAATGATGTGAAGCATGTCTTCAATCAGCCGTGGACTGTGGTAATCTTCTTCATCTGGAACCGTGTGGATGTGAAGCAAGGAGCCACTGGTCCAGTGGTGCATGCGATGCAGATCAGATGACCAATTGTTGGCGGCATCATAAACCT
>JAYYJC010000501.1:0-6006 GCA_036146655.1 Myxococcota bacterium
CGGAGACATTTTGGCTCGGTGGCCGGCAGAGCCTGCGGATGTCATCATGAAGCACTTTCGTTTTGATGAGTCTCAAGACACTGTTGGCGTCGTTATGAGCCGTTCTGCTGATGGTGAGCAACAGTCCACGGTCCCGGACAGTGGAATTCAGTTGTTGTCGTTGCCAGATTTACAGCCACAGGCCCATATGGCCGTATCCCCTTTAGCGCCATACTTTAATTCGGCAGACATATGGGCAGCCTTTGACCTCGGTTCAAGTGTCTTCATGGGACTGGTAGATGGTCGGGTGATCAGTTTTGATCAACTCGGCGAACAAAAATGGGCGATTGAACCAAGCACTCCACTTCAGGCTGGCGATGTGCCCATCCACTCCAGCATCGGTTGGGGCCGTTGGCTTGGAGAACAGGCGGTATTTACCACCTCTGTGACCTACATTCCCTTTGGTGCAAATGTGCCTGACATGCAACCCCCAATGCCACATCCCCAAGCCAACAGTTTGATCGCAGTGGATTCCAACGGTCAACAATTGTGGGCCTGGCAATCTGCGCCCATTGTTCAAGGACTTAGCGTTCGTCAAGATCAGCGTGAAATCTTGGTGGGTGGTGGCCGTCGACAGGGCGATGATCGCAAAGATGCATTTGGTGGTTACCTGATTGATCCTGACCCATCTCTGTCGCACAGTCAGCGTTTGAGGGCACATTGTGCGACAGAAAGTCCTGTATTTTTCCGACATGCCCTTGCTTCCGATGGGCGATTGGCATTGATCGAGATCCCAACCAAATCGGCAGATGAACGAATTTGGGGTCAGTATCGACTGACGGTGATGCGCTAGACAATGTTGACAACTCTTTGGTTGGCGTGTGCGACTCCCCAAAATCCTGTGGTCGAAATTCACCCCAGCGGGGTACATTTGACATCAGAAGTGGGCGTATCGACGGTTGAAATCCGGTCACTTGGCCAACGCCTCATTGGTTCTCAAACTTACCCCACACCACTCAACGACATAGCACTTGAAGTTTTTTGGCCAGAGTCTGGTGCTTATATTCTAGAAGCGTCTGGTCCGGAACAAAGCTGGCAGATTCCACTGCAGGTTGAATTAAACCCACTGGGGTTTGAATTGTCTGGTGGTGTGGCTGGTCAAACCCAACACACCATTGCGGACCGTGAAGACATCGGCCTAGCTGTGGTGGGTGGCGGAACGGTGCAGTGGACGCTGACCGTTCAAGCATGGCGAGATACCCAGATCGATATACACACTGAAAAGGGAGTCATGACCCGCCAGTTGTCGTCGGGTGAGTCGTGGATGACTTGGCATCCCGTTTCGCTTGGAAAAGACCGTGTCTTTAGGGTATGCAGTGAAGACGGGTGCCATCATTTTGAAATACAGCCAACGCCACTTCCCATTGAAGATGCCAAAGCGCAGTTGTCAGTTGACCGATGGACATTCCCGGCGGACGCTCAAGGTGGAGAAGACATTGTGCTTCCAGAATCCCAACTGTGGCTTCCGGCCGAGTGGTGGCAAAAAGCCTTGTCTGTTTTGAGTTTGGGTTTTAGAGCCAGAGACCCGTGGGCGCCTATTTCTTTTGAGGGGGTGACCCTGACCAACCATGGGCAAACACCAATATCGGTTCTTGTGGACTCTCGAGTGGTTGACGGGGATGGTGCTCCAGCAGAATTGTTCAAACCCAGAGTCCGTGAAGGCAGCTCTCCAGATGGCCGGTCACGGGCCTTGCTTTCTGTGCCGCCCCAAAAGCAAGCACGAGCGGTGCTGCCCATTTATTTTGATGGACCAAGGTTTGAAGGAGACCAACGGGAGTGGACAATGGAACTTCGGGTCAGTGCCTTGGGACATGCCACACCACTACACACCCAAACGAAAACGCTACTCGTACAGCGGGCTCAAGCGTGGGTCAGCATTGGTTTTTCCATTTCAATGTTGGCTGGGCTGAGCGGGCTGGTGATGCTCTTGTGGCGCATGCCTCACTGGTTAAACCGCAGCAGCAGCATTTTAAGCAGCATTGCCATGTTTGCAGCACTTGAAACTGTGGCACGGCTGGTGATAAGGGTGGCTGGTCTTGGTGCCGCAGCTGTATTGGGCCCCTTTTCAGTTTTTCTCACCGCCTTGCCCGATCAGCTAATCCGGTTTTCAATCATGGGGGCTTTGATCGGTCTGCTTCCCAAAAAAGGCGTGGCTGCCTTAATGGTTATGGTGGGGTGGTTACTCAATGGGGTATTGTCTGGAAGTCTGTCCGCTGTGGGCGTTGTCAGTTTGCTCGGTGAGATATTTTGGCTTGAAACCATGCTGTGGGCATTTGGGATTACCCGAGGACAATCTGGAGCCGCTCGGTTCTTTTTGGCAATGGTGTCCTTTTCCGTTCTGAGTTCTGCGTGTGGATACGCGCTGCACATGGTCCTATACCGCTTGTTTTACCATCCGTTGTATTTGTTGACGGTCCTGTCGGGTCCTGGCTGTATTTATGTTGCCTTGGCAGCTTTGGTGTCCATGCAATTGACGCTTTCTTTGAAGCGGGTGCAGCGATGAGTCTTCGCATTGAGCAGCTTTCTTACCGCTATCCAAATGGAAAAATGTCTGTCATTGACCAGTTGAACTTGGAAGTGACAGATGGCCAACGGGTTGTCATCACCGGACCGACAGGGTGTGGGAAGTCCACTTTGCTTCGATTAATCGTGGGCAGCCTCCAGCGTCACGGACAGGGCGATGTCAGTGGGACCGTTTTTTGGAATGAACAACCGATCACTGATTTACATCCCCATGAACGGGCTCGAGCCGTGGCCAGAGTGGCACAACAACCCAAAGATCAGATTTTGGCCCAACGGGTGGATGAAGAGTTGGCTTTTGGCATGTCGGCGATTGGATATTCTTCGTCTCAACAGAAAGCCGCCATTCAGCCGTTGCTCGACCAAGTTCAGCTTTTGATTGCACCGGAACGGCATCCCAATACGCTTTCTGGAGGGCAACTTCAGCGCCTCATGATCGCTTCTGCGTTGGCCACCAAATCGGAGATCTTGTGTTTGGACGAACCGCTCGCTCATCTGGACCGAAATGGCACACAGAAATTGTTGGGAGTCTTGACTCAATTGGCAGAAATGGGTGTCATTGTGATTATGGTGGAGCACCGATTGGCATTGTGTGCACAGTGGGCCGATCAGGTTTATACAATGAGCGGTGGCCAATTGAACATGCTTCCCCCGAGCGAATTACCCTCGCAGAAGTCTCAGGCGGTCATCGTCAGCCATTTGCCGGTGACACGGGATGAAGTGATCTGGTCTCATGAGAAAATGACTTGGGCATATCCCAAAAGTCCACCCGTTTTCGAATCGCAACAGCTTTCTCTGTTCAGAGGGGAGTGGGTGGCACTAGAAGGCATCAACGGGGCGGGTAAATCAAGCCTGCTTCGATTTTTAGAACGCAACCCAGACAGCCGCCGATTGCTGGTCTTGCCTCAAGACCCAGCCCTGTGCTTGTTTTCTGACACGGTCATCGATGAACTGGCATACGGACCTCGGTCATGGGGAATGGACAACATCGACGAGTGGTTGATAACAGTTGCAGAAGCGCTTGAGATTTCGGATTTGTTGCATCGGGCGCCCTTGTCTTTGTCGTCAGGTCAACAACTCCGTGTGGCGTTGGGGGCAATTTTGGCCTGCAAACCAGAAATCATCGGTTTGGATGAACCCACTGTTGGTCAAGATCACGCACATGTGGTGTCTATTTTGCAGGCCATTGAAGCCTTGGCGCCACAGGCGACTGTGGTCATTTCGACACATGATGAACGGCTTTTGGATGGTGCAATGGACCGCCACATTCGAATTGTGGATGGACAGGTGAGCTCCGTTGATGCGCCAAGGAGACAACAGTGACACTGGATCCCAGAGCCCACATTGTCATTGTACTTGCTGCAGGGGCCTTGGCGGCCATCCTTGAGCGCCCCATTTTGCTGCTGCCTTTTTTGGGGGGTGCACTGGTTTCCGTGATGATTGAAGGCACCTCATGGAAGCGCATCGGCCAAGGATTTTTGGTGGGAAGTCTCATGATTTGGGCGTCGGTGAGTTCGCAGGCGCTTTTCTATGCGGATCTGCCTCGCACGGTTTTGTTTGATGTTGTGGGATTTCCGGTCTACATCGAAGGGATACGCCATGGCTTGTGGCAGTCCCTTCGCTTTCTCACACTCACATTGCTTGGGGTTCATTTGTGTTTGAGAGTATCCTCTGGACATTTACTGCATGCCTTAAACCGAATGGGATTGCCTCAAAGTTTGGCACTGATGCTTGCGGTGGCCATGCGATTTGTACCCATTATTTGGGAAGACATGAAGGTGGTTAGACGGGCAAGAAGCCAGCGTGGCCGTCCAATGACTTCGATGAAACCGTTAGAGTGGGTGGACACCGAACGAAGATTGTTGGTGCCTGTCATTGTGCGTGCTTGGCAGCGAGCGCACATTCTTGCGGAATCACTGGATGAGCGAGGTTACGACCCAAAGGTCAAAAGAGAGTCGTTGACTCCGCTTCGGTTCACAGGGTTGGATTGGTTGGTGGTCATCGGTGCCGTGCTTTTGGTGGCATTTACGGCAGCGGCACACCTGATGTATCAGCTTTATTTGTGGGAGATTGTATACATTCCCGAATTGCGATGGCTGATGCGATTGACGCGGCGATGGCTTTAGGGCAGGCTAAACTCTGTTCGCAGATACTGAGTGTTGAGATTGACTGGAAAGTGGTCCCAAATCCAATGGGCTGGGCTCCCTTGCGGGAACACAGATGGCGCATTGCCCCAAGGAGAAGTTCCAATCGGACCGATGTCTTTGACATGGTCCCAGCTTGAGTCGTCAAAGGTTGTACTGCACCAACCTTGTTTTCCGACTGAATCGGGTTGGGGATCATAGCGCCAACTGTCATCGGTGACCCATAGGCTCCCATTGGAAATCTCAAGGTGGGCGATGGCAGCCGTGATCACCATACCGGTGTCCCACCCATTAATGCCAACAGTATGGGTGCCAGAGGGCATCCATATTTCATACTGGCGGCCTGTCGTCCAACCGCCAGTGTCACCCAGTTCCGTTCCATTGATGCAAATGGTTCCGGCATCGTCCACAGCCGCATAAATGCTGAGCTTCCAATCGATGACACCATCACAGTCACTGTCTACCCCATCCACCTGCGCATTGTTTCCAGGAAAAATGTTGGCATTCTCATCGTCGCAATCAGCTCCGAGATTAACCGCACCTGCAACGGGAGAGCAGGATTGTGCGACGGGGGTGTGGCCATACCCATCGCCATCCAAGTCAGAGTACCAAATGTCGCCTGCACCTTCGTCGACCTCGCCGTTGCAATTGTCGTCAATTTGATTACAGAGCTCTGGCGCACCGGGGTAGGTTGTTGATGAGGTGTCGTCACAGTCAACATCTTCGGTATACCCATCACTGTCTCGGTCAAGGGGGGCATTGTGAGTGGTTCCACTGTCGTTCGAACCGCTGTCGTCCATCGAAGCAGAAGTGTCTGCGGCTGAAAGAATGACATCATCGACTTCGATTTCGACTTTGACCTTGTCGCCGTTAAAACAGCCTGTGATCAGTGTGAGTGGGACCATGTACTTCATTAATGCATAAACCGCTGTGGTGTAGGTGGGAAATGGCTTAGATTGACGCATCTATGCGGCGCCTCACCCAAGTTGGATTGACCTTCAGAAGTAGGACTTCGAAAGGGCTACACAACACAAAGTCACAGGTTTAAAATGTTCAAGCATTTGCAGGCTTGATTTTACCCATTGTCACAGTTGAAATCGAAAAAGCCGCACCCAACAAAGAGTCAGATGCGGCACGCAGGGCTGTCCTGCGGTCAGAAGCTCCCTCAACTTCTAAGTGTGATGCGTGACAAAATTTGGCTTACATTAAGGAGTCGAAAAGCAAAAGCCTTTTGCAGTTGGCAATCAGGCCTTTTGCGATGCGACATTTGGATTTGAGGCGCAAGACATCTTGCTGGATGGCT